>JACMPO010000073.1 GCA_014377455.1 Flavobacterium sp. | reverse complement strand
ACGCGTATACAATTTCCCATCTGAATAGGTTCCTGCTCCACCTTCACCAAAACAATAATTAGAATCTTCATCGACAATATGATCCAAATTAATGGCTTTTAAATCTCTTCGTCGTCCTCGAACATCTTTTCCACGCTCGATTATTATTGGTTTCAAACCCAATTCTATTAATTGCAAAGCAGCAAATAATCCTGCAGGACCAGCGCCAACAACGATAACTTCTTGCGCGTTATTAACATTTTTGTATTCCGGCAATTCAATTTTAGATTCTTGGATTGGTTCTCCAATCAAATAAATAGCTACTTTCAAATTGAACTTCACGACTTTTTGGCGTGCATCAATAGAACGTTTTAGAATAAAAATATGCTGGATTTCTTTGGCATCGACCTGAATCAATTTGGAAATATATTGTTTGAGCAACAGTTCGTTTGCAGCTATTTCTGGCGATACTTGGAAGAGTAATTCTTGTGGCATTGTTGGTGTGAAATTGACTGTTATTTATAAATTATTTGGATAGAATGCTGAAAATTTCCTCTCTACTGACTTTATTATTTCTATCAGCTTCTTGCATCAACATTAACAATCCGAAATCTTCTTTTTCTTCATCCGTCAATCCACTAATTTTTTTCAACCACAATTCTTCTACAGAAAACTTAACGATTTTTTGAATTAAATCATCAGAACTGACTTTTTCAATAACTGAAATCATTTGCAATTTCATCAAGGTTGTTTTGTCTAAATCTACAATTTGTTTCATCTAAGATAAATTTCTACAAAGATAACCATTGAAAAGAATATAAAACTAAAAACACAAAAACAAAACAATTGTGAAAATTCTTTCATTTAGATTTCGAAAAGTAAAATGTTAATTGTAGGTTTGAAAAAAATATAAATTTATGAACTATTCAAATGAATTTATAGATATTGTATTAAAATCAAAACCTAACAATCTTAATAATTATATTGGGACAGGAAATCCAAATGCAAAAATTTTGATTATTGGAAAAGAATGCGCTGTAGATCTTAGACAAGAATTTGTACAATATGAACGAGAAATAAAAGAAAACCTGATTAACTGGAAAGTAAATATTGAAAATCCAAGTCTGGTAATTGAAAATTGGAACGGAAATTCCAATTTTATAAATCCACTATTTCCTTACAAAGGACAAAAATTTACGATTTATAATGATAAGAAAAAATCTGGTAAAGGAGGAACAAGTAAAACTTGGTATTACTATCAAAAGCTTTATAACAGATTAAGAATTTCAACTCAAAACTTACCAAACGAAATTGACTTCCATTAATGATGTTTTTATTACAGAACTGAACGCAAATCTTTCTAACTATAGTAAGGAACAAAATCCGGAAAATCGTAAAAATTCAATTAACGAAAGATCTAATATTTTTTTCAAATCAGATTTTATTCAGAATTTTCAAATTGTAATTTTTGCGACATCTCATTATACAAAAGAACACAATATTGACATTTGTAAATTATTTAATGTTGATTTTCAAGAAACAAAACACATTGATAAAAACCCAAAACAATGGTATAATTTACATATAAACAAATAGGGAAGGAAACCTATATTGCTTATTCACACAAAACAACTAAGTATGAATATCTCAGACAAACTTCTTGATGAAATTGCAAATGAAATAAAATTATTTGCTAAAAAAAACAACATAGAACTTTAGAATTTACCTTTATTGCCTTTGTCTAAATTTAAAACTTTGATAAAGGTATTCGGCAAAATGAATATCTCATTTTCAAATTAGACTTTGTAACTTTACCATCTAAAAAACATTCAAAAATGTCTAGACAAATAAAACTAATATGGGATTTCCGTGGTTCTGCTTCTGCAAAAACGGCTGAGCATCACGAAATTCATTTGAAGGAATACATAGTTGCCGAAAAATTATCGCCCAATATCACCGGTTTTGAAATCCTTAACGAAATGTATGCTATTGCCTATATGGT
>JACMPO010000072.1 GCA_014377455.1 Flavobacterium sp. | reverse complement strand
TTATTGGTAAAACAATTGCGTTTTACGAGTTATAATCAGGCTTTGACAGTAGTTGATTAATAATCGTTATTAAAAATTTAATCTCTAACGTTGGTGTTTAAGAATTTGTTAAGATTTATTTTTATATTTGGAGGGAATAAAGTGAAATAAACAATGGGATGAAATTTGAAATAAGAACAAAATTGCGGATTTTATTTGTGTAAATACAAGTTAGGCACAAAACCATTACACATCCTGCAAAACAACTAACATTAAAAAATAAATTGAACTAAACTTAATGGCTCTAAAAGACAAACTACCTGTTAGTTACTTACTTTTTACAAATCGAATGAGAATTGACAGACTAACTTATTGGACTGTTTCAATTTTCATTTGGACTTCTTTTTACATATTATTCTACTTAATAAACAAAATTTCATATTCTGCAACTTGGATATTATATCCAATACTATTTTGGACTTTAATTTCCACAGCAACTAAACGACTTCACGACCAAAACAAGTCTGGTCATTGGCTTTGGTTAATTCTTATTCCAGTTTTTGGACCTTTAATTTTATTGTTTTTATTAGGATTTAGAAAAGGAAGTAGTAAGCTAAATTGTTTTGGAAAAGTTCCAGGAATAGCACCCGACTATTATAAAAATGTTTATGCAGAAAAAATAGAACATCTAAAAAGTGATGAAAGAATAATAAACGATGTTACACAACTAAATCCTATAATTGTTTCAAAAGTTGAGACACCTAATACAATTACAGAACTTCAAAACATCATTAAAAATTCTGACAAACCTATTTCAATTGGAGGAGGAAGATTTAGTATGGGTGGACAAACAGCAAGTACAGGAAGTAGACATATAGATTTGCGAAAACTTAATAAAATTATTGAGTTTTCAGCTGAAAATAAAACGATAATTGTTGAAGCAGGAATTCGGTGGTGCGACATTCAAAAATTTGTAGATAAACATGATTTGAGTGTAAAAATTATGCAGACCTATGCCAATTTCACAGTTGGAGGTTCGTTAAGTGTCAATTGTCATGGGAGATACATTGGTTTAGGTGCAGTAATATTATCAGTAAAATCATTGGAAGTAATTATGGAAAATGGAGATTTGATAACTTGCACATCTACTGAAAATGCAGAAATATTTTTTGCCTGTATTGGTTGCTATAATGCAATTGCTATCATTGCCAAAGTAGAGTTTGAATTAACTGACAATGTACTTGTGAACCGTATTTTAAAAACAATGAAAACAACGGAATACAAAAAATTCTTTTTTGAAAAGATAAGAGAAAATAAGGGCGTTATTTTTCATAATGCAGATTTATATCCACCAAAATATATTAATGCAAGAGCAGTAAGTTGGATAAAGACAGATAAAAAACCAACTGTAAAAACAAGATTAATGCCCCTCGCAGAGGCATATCCAATTGAAAGATATTTTATTAATGCTTTTAGCAAAAGTAATTTTGGTAAATGGCGCAGAGAAAATATTATTGACCCAATTTTGTATTTAAGAAAAAAAGTACATTGGCGAAATTATGAAGCAGGTTATGATGTTGCAGAATTAGAACCTGAAAGCAGAAAACAAAGTACTTATGTATTGCAAGAATATTTTATTCCTGTTAATAATTTTGACAATTTTACAACTTTAATGGCTGAAATATTTCAAAGACATAATGTAAATGTTTTGAACATATCTGTTCGTCATGCTCAAAAAGATACTGGCTCATTATTAGCATGGGCGAAAGAAGAAGTTTTTGCATTTGTTGTGTGGCACAAACAAAATACAAATGACATAGAAAAAAATAAAGTTGGTGTTTGGACAAGAGAATTAATTGATGCTGCGATATCATTAAACGGATCGTATTATTTACCTTATCAAGCTCATGCCACAAGTGAACAATTTCACAAAGCTTATCCAAACGCAAAAAAACTATTTGAATTAAAAACTAAACTTGACCCAAATTTTAAATTTAGAAACGTAATTTGGGACACGTACTATAACAAAAACTAAAATGAGCAATACATCAGAATTTAAGACCGTTTTTTCAGACAAAGTTTGGAGTGATAAATTTTATCAGTTTCTACAAGTAATTTTTCATTTGTATCCCGAAGATAAATTTCATCATCTAATAAATATAACAACAAAAGCAGGTGGCTCGGATGAAGAAATCTATAAAAAAATTCAAGCCGATTTACCTAAAATAAAACCGTTCCTGTCTGAACTTACTTTTGCTTTACCTGCATTAAAAAAACAAAAGAAAGAAATGAGCAATCAAGTTTTGCAATTACTTGGCGACAGAAAAAATATTAATGGTTATTTAGAAATTGGTTCAACAGGAAGATACATAAGCGAATTAAAAAAACACATTTCGCTTTTAGGACAAGTTTTTATTACAAACGATATTCAACCAAATAATTCAATTGCCGAAATAATAGAAAGAGGTCAAATTTCTAAAATTGGAAGTTTTTTTTTAATAAATAATTACCAACCCATTTCGAAAATCGAAACAGAAAGTATTGATTTAATTACCTGCTTTATTGGTCTACATCATTGTCCACTAGATTTATTAGACGCCTACATAAAATCAATTCATAGAATTTTACGAAAAGGAGGACAGTTTATTATGAGAGATCATGATGTAAAAACTAAAGAAATGGCAACTTTTGTTTCATTGATTCATAGTGTTTTTAACTTGGGTTTAAATGTAAATTGGGAAACAGACCATTCCGAATTTAAATCTTTTAAATCAATTGATGAATGGAGTAAGATTTTGACCTCCTACGGTTTTAGTGATAGTGGTTCAAGAATTTTACAAGACAAAGACCCATCAGACAATACATTAGTTTCATTTATAAAACAATAATTCAATGAAACGATTACGAATTTTAACACTTTGTACAATTGTGCTATCGGGTTTAATTTTCTTTTACCAACAAAGAAAACCTACAACAATTGCTTATGGCGAAGGTTTAGTAATTAAAAAAGAATGGCTTGCAATCAACAAAAATCCAATAACACCCAAAAGCGATTTAAGACCAGGCGACCAAACATTTTTAACTTTTCCAGAGTGGTATTTGGTTTTTAGTCCCCAAGATCAAGCAAATTATTTCAAAAATAAAACTGCCACAAGTTTCCCTTTTATGAGCCACACAAGGCAAATCTGGGAAAGTTATCGTATTGTAAACAATCAAATAAAAGGCAATTTCCCAACTAACAATGGCTATCATTTTATGATATGGGTTATTGGCACAAGTGCAACAATTGAATATGGTATCAAGGCTTTGTATGAAACAATCATCGGTAGAATTACAGATACAAATACACCAATAACAGACGAAGATAAATTCAATGCAAAGTTTACAAAAGATTATGTATCATTTATAAAAGACAGACCTTGGTATGAATTTGATTTTAAAATCCAACTTAAAAATTTATGGCATGAGAGTTCTTTTTTGGGTGAAAATTTTTTAAGAAAAATTGAAAGAAAGTACATTTTAACTTCTGAACTTTTTGTAAAATGGACTTATGGAAAGTTAATAGGTCTTGGCACGAAACAAGTTTATGAAGCAACATTACCAACAACAACTGTAGTTTTACAAGACAATTCAATTGTGGAATTACCACGTTATGACAAGTTCAATAATGCAATAATTAAACTATCAAAACAAGGAAAATCTTTTAAAGAAATAGCGGGAAACAATTCAGCAATTTTGTTGACAGTTTTAATGCCAACAATTAAATCGTTAAACTTTGACCAATCACAAACAATATTCACACAATCGATAGCATCGGACACAAAAATGAAACGAATTGCAGTAGCTATTCCAGTTGGACGACTTAACATATTACTAACTCAACTTGACAAAGAAAAGATTGAAATAGAACATATATTTGACTACTAAAAAAAGGTAATGTTTTTAAAATGGGTTTGGCAAAACTAGCGCTTTTGTACTTTATAAAAGCATCTTTATTTGAATGAAGATTTGTGCTAACATGAACATTTATACTTCGAATTTCCCGCCTTCGCCACGACTAAAACCAACAATTAAACAAAAAAAATGATTATTACCTCTAAAATTAGAAAAATGTATTGGTTGAAGCAAGCAATTGGCTTTTCAGCGGGGACTTTTCTCGCCGTAGTATTCTTTAATGTTTCTATTATGTATGATGGTAGATTGAATTTTCATTATGCTCCATGTTGGGTTGCAATAATGATAATTCCTTTTTTGATTTTTCAAATCTACACAGTCTTAAATTTAAAGACTATATATGTTACCGAAAAAGAAATAATTATTAAGTATACTTTTTTCAATAAAAGTGAAACATTATTGTACAATAATATTAAAAATATCGAAAGAATTAAAAACCAGTTATATGCTAAAGCTGGTGCTATAAATGATGGTTATCATTCGAGTGCTGTACATTTAGTTTGTGGTAAATATTTTATCGTTTCTCCTGATCAATTCGAAAATTACAGTGATTTAATTTATGCAATAAAATCAAATATGAAGTAAGATGCTTAAAAGAGCACAAACGTAATCAATTAAATTTTTGTAAAATTTTCAATTCTGTTAATCTCCCACCATCCATTCACGCCAATTTGTCACAATTTCTATTTTGGTATTTTATTTGAAATGCTGAAAACAACAAACTAATTTAAAAATTATAACTATGACAACAGGAAAAATTAATGTTTCGGTTGAAAACATCTTTCCCTTAATCAAAAAATTCTTATACAGCGACCACGAAATTTTTCTGCGCGAATTGATTTCTAA
>JACMPO010000071.1 GCA_014377455.1 Flavobacterium sp. | reverse complement strand
GATTGTTCCAAATAGGACGAATTTCAAAAACAATAATGCTTTGATCTTCTGTTTTATAATTGATGTCTACTTCGTTTCTAACTTCCTCTGGTGGACGAGAATTTATTAAGTAACCTTCCATTACTTCAATAATTTCAATTTAGTTTTCAAATCCTAACGCCATTATTTTTTGTTTTTAAGTTTCTACTTTGTAAAAGTATTATCTTAATTTTTATTTTCGGTTTATTTTCAGTTTTTTGCGCTCCGATCGGGTAGCATCTAATGTTTTTGTTTATGCCAATTTGGAGAATTAGACGCTCAAAACTGTCTGACCGCTCAATGTTTATGAAATTCTTTAACTTTTATAATTAAAACCGCTCCTATTTTTTTTGTCTTTGTGGGCACGGATTTCAAATCTGAGCTATCCGTTGTCAGACATATTCGAGCGGTGTGGTTGACTGTTGGCTAGCGGGCGATGGTCGGGGGTAAATAATCTTAATACTTCGGATAATCTCTATTTTTCTACGTACAAAACCAACATTCAGAAAGCTAAATCCACGACTATTGTTTACTAGCTGTTAGCACCAGTATATTTACTACTTTATAAACAATTTCTTCAACCAACTAATTTTATTTTTTTCTGTTCGTGACTTGTCTTCCATGCTGTCAAAAAGTGTGTGAGGTAAATAATTAATTTTATTATCAGCAGTTTTTTTATCTTTTGAACCAAATTTTGCCATTTTGCCTTCTAAAATTCTTCCTTCGTTCGCCTTTATTGTAAATATTGCCTTTTCACCATATTGGTCAAATAATATTGCATATTCTCCTATTTCATTTTCAACAATATCCAATTTTATTTTATGCTTGGACTCTTTGATACTTTTAAACTTTCCAGCTAAGTATTCGATATATTCATTTTTTGAAGGAAAAAAATCAAATATCCATTCTGAATAATAGTTGAAATTATCATCTAAATAAGGGTCGATAATACTAGAATCTTGAACTTTCCAAGTTTTTTCAAATTCGAGTATCAATTCATTGTGATTCAGTTTTTTAATTGTTAAATTACTTGATGCTACCTCATCTAATGAAATATATTTTAGATTAACGATATATGGATAGACGCCATCTTTTGAACCATTTTTTCCTACTAATACTTTTTCCTAATTACCATTATTGAATTCCCATAAAGTAATTATAGCTAGTCGTATATGACTGTTTTTCTCTTTGTTGTTTTTAAGGCTATCAATATTAATATTTCCGCCATTTTCGTTCGAAACTCTTACATAAACAGCTATATCTTTTTGAGATTTAATTATAAAATTTGGTTTTTCATTAATATGGTAATTTAAGTGAGATAAATTTGATTTTGTTGTTAAATACTCATTACCAACAATGTTTATTACAAACTTTGTCAGCTCTTCTAAATTAAATAATTCACCATTGAAAAGTCCATTTCCTCGATAACCAAACAATTTTAGAAATCCATTACTATCTCGAATTAATCTTCCTCCTATTTTTGCTTGAAACTCTTCCGAGTTTTCTAACATTTCATATATAGAATTAGGTGGAACTCCTATGTATGTTTTTTCACCTGTGGTTTTATTAACATAGGTTGAAACGCCATTATTCTCTTCTACTTTTTCGAGGTTTTCAGATGGATTGTCAAAATAATTGGATGAATAAATTGCATTGTCTGAACTCCAATGTAATGGGATTGATAATCCGTCAAAATTGAATTGGACAGTTTCATGGTTTTTACCAGAACTGAAAACTACATAATTAGCTGGTATGCCTTCAAATGAATCGATTCTCCATCCTATCGAAAAATCTTTTGAAGCTTTTTGGTATTCTTTATATTCTAAAAAATGTTTTGCTCTTTTAAATTAAAACCAAGTACAATTTGTAGTGGGACCAGTTAGCATATTAACTATTACAATATCTTTAGAATTTTTAAACTCTTCTAAATATGTTAGCCCTATTTCTTGTTCTAAGAAATTGATGTAATCATAGGCGTAACGAGAATCCATAAATCCAACTCTATATAGTAAGCCGTCACTACAAAATGCTTTTGTTGGTATTGTTTCTAAAAACAGCTTTCGTTTTTCAAGCATCTCTGTAAAAACATCATCGTTTACAATTACATTAAAAGCTTCTATTAATATTGCCATTTGTCTTTTATATTGGTGCTAACTTGGATATATACGCAAGTACAGCGTACTTTTTTCACAATTACAAATTATTTTGACTTACACTATTTATTAGTCGGACCCTAATGATTTTATAAAATTTATAACAAAATATATAACTCTATTGCAGTTCAATTTCCTATTTTTACAAATCTATGATTTCAAAACAAATAATTATTGCAGGCGGAGGTTTGGCTGGTTTAATTGCCGGAATACATTTGCGAAAGCATAATTTTGATGTATTGATTATCGAAAAAAATGATTTCCCTAAACACAAGGTTTGTGGCGAGTATATCTCGAATGAAGTGTTATCATATCTCAATTTTTTAGATTTAGATATTGATTCTTTGCATCCAAAAAAAATAGACACGCTAGATTTCTCTTTAGTTTCTGGTAAAACAATTCGATCTAAATTGCCTCTTGGCGGTTTTGGAATTAGCCGGTATCAACTGGATTATTATTTATATCAAAAAGCTCTAAATTTGGGTTGTTGCATTACTAAAGAAACCGTTGTTGACATTAATTTTTCGAACCCTTTATTTGAAGTTATAACTAACCAAAATAGATATACTGCTGCAGTTGTTTTGGGCGCTTTTGGCAAGCGGTCTAATCTAGATGTTAAATTTAAACGTAAGTTTATATCAAAATCGGCTCATTGGTTAGGTGTTAAAGCACATTATGAAGTCGATTTTCCTGATGATTTGGTTGGGTTGCATCATTTTAGAGGTGGCTATTGTGGGGTTTCAAAAGTTGAAACTAATTTGGTTAATATTTGCTATTTGTCGAATTATGAAACGTTTAAAAAGTATAAAAATATTGAAGAATATCAGGATAAAGTAGTTTGTGAAAATCCAAATCTTAAAAAAATATTGGATAACGCTATTTTGAAATTTGAAAAACCAATTTCAATAAGTCAGATTTCATTTGATAAAAAACAGTGTGTCGAAAATCATATTTTAATGATTGGTGATACTGCTGGATTGATTCATCCGTTGTGTGGAAACGGAATGGCAATGGCTATTCACAGTGCAAAATTAGCATCTGAAACGGTAATTGATTATTTATCAAATTCTATTTCAAGGGAACAAATGGAATTACAATATGAAAATAAATGGAATTTAAATTTCAAAAAACGATTGCAAACAGGAAGGTTATTAGGTAAATTGCTTGAAAAAGAAAAATTAGCAAATCAACTGATGAAAATTTTAATTTTATTTCCTTCTTTGATGTCATTAATAATTAAAAAAACACACGGAAAACCAATATAAATGCCAATAAATACCAATTTTAGAACCGAAGAATCCGAAATAATGGACAATTTTGAACTGGAAGGAACAGAGTTGCAAGAAGCCTTGGATAAAATCGCCAAAATAAATCAGCTTTTAGGAGGAAACAAGCTAACTTTACAGGGAATTGAGCGGTTATTACATGAAATAAATAAGCAAGTTCAAATTACAATAGTAGATGTGGGTTGTGGCAATGGTGACATGTTGCGGTTTATTGCAAAATATGGGTTTGAAAACGGTTATAATTTTAATTTAATAGGTATTGATGCAAATTTGTTCACGATAAATCATGCCAAAAAGTTGTCCAAAGATTTTCCAAATATTGCCTACCTAGTCGAAGATATTTTTGATGATAAATTCCAATCGATGTCCTATGACATTGTTTTATGTACACTTACCCTGCATCATTTTAAAGACAAGGAAATTTTAAATTTAGTTTCATCATTTTATAAAAATGCAAAAATAGGAGTTGTAATTAATGATTTACAAAGGAGTAAACTGGCTTATCGTCTGTTTCAAGTGGTTTGTAAATTATTTAATTTGAATAGAATGTCTCGCGAAGATGGTTTAGTTTCCATTTTAAGAGGATTTAAAAAAAGGGAATTGATTGCTTTTTCAAACCATTTGAACTTGAAAAATTACAGTTTAAATTGGAAGTGGGCTTTTCGATATCAATGGATTATAATTAAAGAATAAATTTAAAATAAGATGAGATTGCTTTGTATCTCGCCATAAAAATGAGTGTAAAAATAATAGCTGTAGCAAAACAACTTCCTGAATTTTGGAGAGAAACTTCCCAAATAGTACCTTTTTTAGATGTTTGGTTGTCCAATCAAGAGGAGCGTTTTATAAAAAAAGTAAAAAAAATATTTGAAGGAGCTAATGTCGATAAACGATATTCTATAATGGATCCAGAAGAAGTGTTTACAAAAACATCTTTTGAAGAACGAAATTCCATTTACAAACGCGAAGTAATTAAACTGGGAGAAAAAGTGCTAGTAAAAGCGCTCGAAAAAGCCAATTGGAATCCAACAGAATTAGATTATATAATCACGGTAAGTTGTACTGGAATCATGATTCCGTCGCTAGATGCATATTTAATTAATAAATTAGGTTTACGTCAAGATATTATTCGATTACCCATTACTGAAATGGGTTGTGTTGCAGGAATATCGGGTATGATTTATGCAAAGAATTTTCTGGAATCAAATCCAAATAAAAAAGTAGCCGTAATTGCAGTGGAAAGTCCTACCGCAACTTTTCAGTTAGACGATTTTTCGATGGCAAATATTGTAAGTGCAGCAATCTTTGGTGATGGTGCCGCTTGTGTTTTGATGTCGTCTTATGAAAATGAAAATGGACCTAAAATTCTAGATCAATCCATGTATCATTTTTATGATAATGAACACATGATGGGTTTTGAAATGACCAATTCAGGATTAAAAATGGTTTTAGATATTGAAGTTCCCGAAACTATTGCATCGCACTTCCCAAAATTTATTTATCCATTTTTAGAACGCAATAATTTAAATATTGAAGATATAAATCATTTGATATTTCATCCAGGCGGAAAAAAAATTATTCAAACTGTGGAAGAATTATTTCTGTCGTCAGGACAAAATATTGAAGATACTAAAGCAGTTTTGAAAGAATATGGAAACATGTCGAGTGCCACTGTTTTATATGTCTTGGAACGATTTTTAGATAAAAAACCCAAAGCTGGCGAAAAAGGATTAATGTTAAGTTTTGGTCCAGGATTTACTGCTCAAATGATATTAATTGAGTTTTAAAACACGCTAGTTTTTACAGTTCCATGAAAGCAATTATAGATAAACTTCCTTATTCAAAACCGTTTTTATTTGTTGACGAAATTCTTCAAATATCAGAAAATGGTGTTGAAGGTTGTTTTACTTTCAGTCCAGAATTAGATTTTTACAAAGGACATTTTAAAGATAATCCGGTAACTCCAGGCGCTATCCTTACTGAAACAATGGCTCAAATTGGTTTGGTTTGTTTAGGAATTTATTTACTTTTAGATGTTCATTCTGATATAAAAATTGCGCTTACATCAACTGAAATAGATTATTTAAAACCAGTTTATCCTTCTGAAAAAGTTACTGTTTTTTCTGAAAAAATATATTTCAGGTTTGGAAAATTAAAATGCAACGTTAAAATGATTAATTCGGCTGGCGAGGAAGTTTGCCGAGGAACAATTGCGGGAATGATGATTTGAATTGAGTTTAAAAGTTTAATAATTGATTAATATCAATGAAACTTAATAACGTAATAGTTATAAAAAAAATACTGAAACAAGTTTATCATAAATGAAAAAAAGAGTTGTAATAACAGGTTTAGGTGTAGTTGCTCCAAATGGTGTAGGACTTAACGCTTTTACAAATGCTATAAAAAACAGAATTTCGGGGATAAAACACAATCCTGAGTTGGAACGATTGCAATTTTCTTGTCAAATATCGGGCACACCAGAAATATCTGAAGATTTTAAGCGGAATTATTTTAGTGAGTTAGAACTTCGAAATTTTAATTCTACAGGAATTTTATATGGCGTAATTGCAGGAATAGATGCGTGGAATGATGCTGGTTTAGCAATAGAAAATAATGAAAATCCCGATTGGGATTCGGGAACTATTTTTGGTACAGGAACTTCTGGTATTGATAAATTTAGAGAAAGTATCTATAAAATTGATGCATTTGAAACTAGAAAACTAGGAAGTACTGCAGTGTCTCAAACCATGAATAGTGGCGTGAGTGCTTACCTTGGCGGAAAATTAGGATTAGGAAATATAGTAACCACAAACTCATCGGCTTGTACTACTGGAGTTGAAAGTTTGATGTTGGGTTTTGATAGAATTCAGTCTGGTAAAGCAAAACGCATTTTAGCCGGAAGCACATCAGATTCTGGACCTTACATTTGGGGCGGTTTTGACGCCATGAAAGTGTGTACATATAAACATAACCATTCACCTGAAAAAGGTTCCCGACCTATGAGTGAAACGGCTTCTGGATTTGTTCCAGGAAGTGGAAGTGGCGCATTTGTCTTGGAAGAATTAGAGTCTGCATTGGCTCGAGGTGCTAAAATTTATTGTGAAGTTTTAGGTGGCGCTATAAATTCTGGTGGACAGCGCGGTTTAGGTTCTATGACTGCTCCAAACCCAATTGCAGTTCAAAGATGTATCAGTGATGCTGTAAAAAATGCTGGAATTCAACCACATGAAATTGATACTATAAATGGACATTTAACCGCTACTTCCAAAGATAGTTTAGAAATTAAAAATTGGAGCGAAGCACTGCATTTAAAAGGGAATGATTTCCCTTATATTAATTCGTTAAAATCGTTGGTCGGTCATTGTTTATCGGCATCTGGAAGTATAGAATGTGTTGCTAGTATTTTACAAATACATCAAAATTTTATTTTTCCTAATCTCAATATTGAAGATTTAAAATCAGAAATTAAAGAAATTATAGATCCCTGTAAAATTCCAAACCAATTAATCGAAAGCAACATCACAATTGTTGCAAAAGCTAGTTTTGGTTTTGGTGACGTGAATGGCTGTGTTATTTTTAAAAAATTTGTACATTAGCATCATGCCAAAACGTAATTCACCTAAGGATATTAAGGAAATTGATGATTTAAATCGATTGAATGAAATAATTAATGATAAACGAAATGCAAAGCGTGCCAACGAAAAAAAAACCAGACGCAACAGGCATTATGAAAAACAGTTTATAAAAAATACACTTACAAACCAAATAGAAATTCTTCCAAAAATGAATAAATCTGAACTTATAGAACAAGTAAAAATAATTGTAAAACCCTATATTAATAATCAAGAAGCTTTTGAAAATTTATCTGAAAGCACAGATTTTATTAAGGATTTACAAATAAACTCTGCAAATTTAGTTGATGTAATTTTAGATATTGAAGATCATTATAAAATAGAAATTGATACCGTTTCGATGGAACGGATTGTTGATGTAAAATCGGCTTTAGAAATTATCGAAAGTAAAGTTTCAGAGAAATGATTGGAAATGATGTAGTCGATTTAACTGTAGCAAAAAGTCAGAGCAACTGGAAACGTACAGGATATCTTGATAAAATTTTCACTTCTTCAGAACAAGATTTTATTTTTTCTAGTAATAATCAAGAGGCAATGATTTGGTCTTTATGGAGCAGAAAAGAAGCCGTTTATAAAATTTTGATTCAAAATGGTGTAAGATCAGGATATTATCCTTTGCAAATTGAATGCTTAGATATAGATTATGAAAATGGTTATGTTATTTTTGAAAACTATAAATTTAAAACAAAGACTACTGTAATAAACGATTTAATTCATTCGGTAGCAATTGAGTCATACGAAAATTTTGAGAAAATTATTTATTTAAAAAACGGTAATAGTTTAAAAAAAATAAATGGTATTCCTTTTTATGAATTAAATTCTAAACTGTACGCAGCTTCTAAAAGTCATCACGGAAAGTATGAACAAGTTGTTTACTTACAATCCTAACCTGCTTTTTAACTTTAAAAATAAAATAGCGATTGTAAATGCGTCATCAGTAGTCGAAATTCGATCTGATTTAGGCATTTTAAAAAGTGTTGATAAATCGTCTAACGAGAAATTTTTGTCATTTATATCGTGCAATCTTTTGTACATCACTTCAATATCTAAAGCTTCGTTTTTTACTCTGCCACAACCTAATTTTTCTAACGATTCATTAATCATTTCAATATCAAAATGAATTCGATGTCCTACTAATGTTGCGTTTTCAATATATCCAATTAGTTTTTCAAGTGCCTGAGGTTCTGACAACTTTGGCTGACTGCTTTCCAATAAAAAATCGTTTGAAATACCGTTATCGTGTAAAAATTTGTATTGCGGAATTACAACTTCAAAGGTATCTCCTACGAGAATTGTGTTATTAACAACTGCAACTGCTCCAAACGAAATTATAACGTCTTTTTTTGGATTTAATCCTGTTGTTTCAGTGCATAACACAACATAGCGATTGGATTTTTTATCAAAGGTAGCTTGATATTTTTTCCAAAAGTCAGGATATTCTTTATTAATATTTTTAATCCAATCGAGCATATTTTATGAAAATTGTGTCAGTTGAAATCGGTCTTTAATCATTTCCTCCAGTTCTTTCATGGGAGCTAAAGCATTTTTAAGTTTTTCTTTATCAACTTTAGAAAGTTCATCTAAATCGATAAATTGGCCCGAACTGTCATTTTTTAAACCTTCAAGTGTCTTAAATTTTGATAATACTACAAATGCTTCTGCACAATTAAGATATGTTTCAGAATGTTTTGGATCGGTTATGGAAAGTTGTTTGTATCGCAAATAAGTATTATTTATTCCCTTTATATTATTGCTTAGAACAAACATTCGAGCACCATCTATTAATGGCATTAATGCTTTCGTTTTAATATCAAATTTTCCTTTATTTGGTCCATCTTCTTCAACATTAAATTTCTTAAAAAAGTTTAAAGGCGTTGGTTTATTTAACGCGTCATTACCTAAATAATCAAAGAAAAGTACATTGTTTTTAGCATTTTTAAATATTATTTCAGTGATAGCATCTTCAAGTTTGAGTTCGCCAAATGCCATTTCATAATCAAAAAACACACTGCTTATTTCGTTTGAATTTTCTCCTGGTGTATTCATCCAACTGTTGTATTGCTTAGTCCAATCGGTCAGCGATTTGCACCACATTAAATTGCTTGCAATGTGCGAATTAGGACATATTGGGTATCCAGTTTTTTCTAAAGTTGCCGTTGTTTTTTTTGCTAATTTTATGAAATAATCTTTTACATCACGATATTTATCAGCTACCACATCTTCAAAAACCAAAATATTATCTTGATCCGTAAGTAAAAGTTGTTCTTTACGTCCTTGACTACCAATACTTAACCAAGCAAATCGAGCTGGTGGAGAACCCAATTCTAAAATTGCTAGTTCAACAGCTCGTTTAATAATGGCTAAAGTAATTTCGCCAGCAATATTATTAATATGAACTAATGGAATATTTTTGTTTATTGATGCCTGAATAATTTCAGATAATTTATCTCGAACCTGCTTAAGATCTTTTGACGATTGCGATCTTTTTAATTCTTTCAGTAAAATTCCGGGATTATTTGCTTGAGCAACTACCAAATCGTGTTCTGAAATTATACCTTTAATATCCGATTTATCGGTGCCATCAAAAGTGACGCAAAGGTGCGTTACGTCGTGTTTCAACATTACTAATTGTGCCTCAGCGACCGAAATATTTTCGACAACGGTAATTACAGGCGATGACATAATTTTCTCGATGGCATGTGTCATCGGAAATCTTCCTGTAGCAACTTTTGATCTGAAATCGCAATCTGTTACGATACCGATTGGAAAATTTTGTTCAATAATAAGGGCACTGTCGGCTAAATTTTCGGTCATTAGTTGTGCAGTTTCTTTAATATTGCTATCAGAACTAATTTTAAGCGGTGTTTTATTATAATTTAAAGATTGAAAATAAAGCATATCTGATTGATTATCGGAATATCCAGCTGAATCTGAAAGTAATTTACCAGAATTTTTACTGTCTGACGGATTTTTAGTATTGATAGCAAAACTTTCCAGTAAAAATGTTAATACTTCTTGATTTTGAGCCACAAAAGGTTTGAAAGTTGCAATTGGAATAGCATAAACTATGCTTTCCTCGCGTGCTTTTGCAGTCATTTGGTAATTATTCTTTGCAAAAAATGGGCGTAAGCCAAAAATATCCCCAGGATAACATTTATTTAATAAGGTCTCGTCAGCGTCTGAAATTATAGTTAAGTGAATGACACCCGAAGCAACTACATAAAAGCAATCGTGCAACTTATCATTAATTTGAAAAAGTGATTTGTGTTTTTCCAGATTAATTACTCTAATGGAGTTTGTAATACTAATTAAATCATCGTACGAAAGAAAATTAAAAGGTTCATATTCCTTCAGGAAATCGGCGATTCGTTGTGTTATAGCATTACTCATTGGAACAATTATTTTTATAAAAATACAAAATATTTTTAGATTTCAACAATTGGATTGAAATGAAATTTACAATTTTTGTGACCTTTAATTTGCTAATTATAGGTTGCTGTAGGATAAATTTTAAGATAAAGTTGTTTGTATTTTTCTTTAATTACCTTACGTTTTAATTTTAAAGTAGGCGTTAATTCTCCACCATCAATGCTCCAAATGGTTGGTGTTAATTCAAAACGTTTTATTTTTTCCCAGTTTCCAAATTTTTCATTTAATGTTTCAACTTCTTCTGCTATTCTTCGAATTACAGCTTCGTTCGTTGCAATTTCTTGGTTTGAAGTTCCAATAGAAATTTTATGAATTTTCGACCATTCTTTAATAAATTCAAAATTAGGTTGTATAAAAGCGCCTGGCATTTTTTCGCCATCGCCTACTACCATTATTTGTTCTATAAATCGTGATTGTTTCATTGCATTTTCCAAAAGTTGTGGTGCGATATATTTTCCTCCCGAAGTTTTAAACATTTCTTTTTTACGATCTGTAATTTTAAGAAATCCATCAGGATCTATTTCACCAATGTCGCCGGTATGAAAATAGCCATCTATAAGTACTTCATCAGTAAGTTTTTGATCTTTATAATATCCCATCATTACGTTTGATCCTTTACAAAGTATTTCACCATCTGATGCTATTTTTACTTCAACATGATCAATAATTCTTCCAGCAGTACCAATTTTAAAACCATGATTTCTCATGTCGTTAACTGAAATTACGGGGGAGGTTTCGGTAAGTCCGTAGCCTTCAACTACTAATAATTCTGCAGCTGCAAAAATTCTAGCTAATCTAGGTTGAAGTGCGGCACTACCGTTTACAATAAGGTTTAAATTTCCACCAAGACCTTCTTTCCATTTGCTGAAAATTAGTTTTCGGGCAATTTTAAGTTTCATTTCGTACCATGATCCATTTTTTTGGTAGGGTTCAAATTGAAGTCCAATTTCGACTGCCCAAAAAAATAGTTTCTTTTTAATTCCAGTTAGGTCAGTGCCTTTGGCAATAATTTTATCGTAAACTTTTTCTATGAGTCTGGGCACTCCAGTCATTACATTTGGTTTGACTTCTTTGATGTTTTCGCTTATTTTTTCGATTGATTCACCAAAATAAATGGAGCAACCATAAAATTGATAGATGTAAGTAACCATTCGTTCATAAATATGACAAATTGGCAAAAAACTTAATGCTCTACTTTTTCCAGCTACAAATGGAATTCTGTTGGCACTATCTAGAACATTTGAAACGATATTATTGTGCGATAGCATAACTCCTTTTGGCTGTCCTGTTGTTCCCGAAGTATAAATTATTGTCGCCAAATCAGTTGGTAACACTTGTGATTTTCGGTTTTCAACTTCAGCTTGATTGCTTTCATCCTTTCCTAATTGTAATAATTCGGTCCAATTGTTACAATTTTCAATATCGTTAAAACTGTAAACTTCTTTTAAGGAAGGAACATTTTTTTGAATTGACTTAACTTTTTGCAAAACGTCAACATCTGATACAAAACAATACTTTGATTCCGAATGATTTAATATATATTGGTAGTCAGTCTCAGAAATTGTTGGATAAATTGGAACGTTTTGAGCTCCTGTTTGCAAAATTCCAACATCCATTATGTGCCATTCGGTTCTGTTGGCAGATGATATTACAGCTATTTTATCATTTTTTTGAATTCCTAATCGTAGTAATGCGCGAGAAATTGCATTTGCTTTTGAAATGTATTCTGATGAAGAGGTTTTAATCCAATTTCCATTATATTTTGTAACTAAGGCGTCTTCAATATTATAGGTTGCTAATTGATGATATGGAAAATCAAATAAACGAGTTATTGTATTCATTAGAATAAATTTTGATCAAATTATAATTACAGTCGCAATGTATAATTAAAAAAATTAAAATTCAATTTAGAATTCTGATGCTGTTTAGTTACTATTTACAGGAATTTGGTTGAAATTAATTTGCATTGTAAACTTTTAAAGCTTCTTTTAATATTTGAACTGATTTAATTAAATCATCTTTTTTCAAAACATACGCGATTCTAACTTCATTTAATCCCATATTTGGAGTAGAATAAAATCCAGAAGCAGGAGCAACCATAACGGTTTCGCCATTATAATCGAAAGATTCTAAAAGCCATTGAGCAAAATTATCTGCATTTTTTACTGGAAGTTGAGCAATACAATAAAACGCTCCTTTTGGGATTCCAACTTGAACTCCTTCTATTTTTTTCAATTCGCTCACTAAAGTATCTCTTCGCTCTTTGTATTCTTCAATTACTTCGGTAAAGTAACTTTGTGGAGTGTCCAGTGCCGCTTCACTTGCAATTTGAGCGTAAGTTGGCGGACTTAATCGAGCTTGGGCAAACTTCATTGCAGTTGCCATAACTTCTTTATTTTTAGAAACAATACATCCAATTCTTGCACCACACATACTGTAACGTTTAGATACAGAGTCAATCATGATGGCATTTTCTTCAATTCCTGGAACATTCATTACTGAATAATGTTTTTCGGAGTCATCATATATAAATTCGCGATATACTTCGTCTGCTATTAAAAATAAGTCGTGTTTTTTTACTAGGGCAGCAAGTTGTAAAATTTCTTCGTTAGAGTATAAATACCCAGTTGGATTTCCCGGATTACATATTAATATTGCTTTAGTTTTGGGTGTAATTAATTTTTCGAATTCTGAAATAGGAGGTAAGGCAAAACCAGTTTCTATAGACGAAATTACGGGAATAACTTTGGCACCAGATGCTGTTGAAAAACCATTATAATTTGCGTAAAATGGTTCTGGAATTATAATTTCATCCTCAACATCCATAATACTTCCCATGGCAAAAAGCAACGCTTCTGACCCACCTGTTGTAATTATAATATCTTGCAAATCAATTGGTAATCCATGATTTTTATAATAGCTGGAAAGCTTTGTTCTATAGCTTTCAAATCCAGCAGAATGACTGTATTCTAAAACATCTATTACAGCATTTTTTACAGCATTTAAGGCTACTTCGGGAGTTTTTATATCGGGTTGACCAATATTTAAATGATACACTTTATTACCTTTCTTTTTAGCAATGTCAGCAAATGGAACCAATTTTCGTATTGGAGATTCGGGCATATTTTTCCCTTTGGTTGAAACTTTTGGCATAATAATTTTTTATTGCAAATTTGCAAATTATTATTGTAATTTTTATCATATTGATAATTCTATTATTAAAATTATTTTGAAGTTTATGAGATAATTTACAATTGAACTTTTGCAAAGGGAGTTGTACTTTTATGTAAATTAAGATTAATTACTGATAAAATTGTAAATCGAATATTAAACTATACTTTTGTACGTTGATTTTTTGAACCTTATGAGATTACACCGAAATTTAGTTTACACCACAATAGATTCGTTAAATGCAATTTTTAATGAAGGCGAATATGCCGATAAAGTTGTTGCTCGAGCACTAAAAAAAGATAAACGTTGGGGAAGTTCCGACCGAAAATTTGTTGCCGAAACCATATATGAAATTGTACGTTGGAAGCGATTATATGCTGAAATTGCAGAAGTAAAAGAGCCATTTGATAGAGATAATATTTGGCGAATGTTTTCCACTTGGGCAGTTTTAAGAGGATTTACAATTCCAGATTGGAGACAATTAGAAGGGACACCTGAACGAAAAATTAAAGGTCGTTTTGATGAATTATCTAAAATTAGAACATTACGAGAATCGATTCCAGATTGGATGGATGAACTTGGTGTGAAAGAATTGGGTGAATCACTTTGGACTAAAGAAATTGCCGCACAAAATCAACAGGCAAAAGTAATTTTAAGAGTCAATACTTTAAAGATTACTAAAGAAAAACTTAGGGCATTATTAATGGATTTAAATATTGATACTGAATTTATAAAAGATAACGAAGATGCTTTAGTTTTAAAAGAACGTGCTAATGTTTTTATGACGGATGCCTTTAAAAATGGTTTTTTTGAAGTTCAAGACGCTTCTTCACAACTAGTTGCAGCATTTTTAGATGTTAAACCTGGAATGCGAGTTGTAGATACGTGTGCTGGCGCAGGAGGAAAAACGTTACACATTGCTTCCTTAATGGAAAACAAGGGACAATTAATAGCTATGGATTTATATGAAAGCAAATTAAATCAGTTGAAACTACGTGCCAAAAGAAACGGTGCCTTTAATATTGAATATAGAATTATCGATTCAACTAAAGTAATTAAAAAACTTCACGAAAAAGCAGATAGAGTGTTAATAGATGCGCCATGTAGTGGATTAGGAGTGCTAAAAAGAAATCCAGACGCAAAGTGGAAATTGCAACCAGAATTTATTGAAAATATAAAAAAAACGCAAGCAGAGGTTTTGGAAAATTATTCTAAAATCGTAAAACCTGGTGGTAAACTAGTATATGCAACATGCTCTATTCTGCCTTCTGAAAATCAAGAACAAATAAAACATTTTTTAAAAACAGATATAGGAAAAAGTTTTAATTTTATAAAAGATTCCAAACTTCTTGCATCAGAGCAAGGATTTGACGGATTTTACATGGCATTGTTAGAACGTAAATTAGATTAATTATGAAAAAATTATACACTTTAATTTTAGTGTTTTTAGTTTCTTTAGGATTTTCTCAGGAATATTTAAAGAATAATTCAGTTGCAATTCCCCCAGCTCCAGGTTATTATGACAATGCGACTGGATCTGGATATCAATTAAAAACGCAACTGTATAACATCATCAAAAATCATATTGATAGAGGTTATAGTGGGCTTTACACTACCTACATAACATCTGATAAAGATTTATATTTTGAAAATAATGGAACTGTTTTAGATATATATACTGAAAATCCTACAGGTACTGATATTTTTGAATATACTTATGGAGGAAGTTTTCCAGATGGAACGCCTTATCAAGACAATGGCACTGGAGGAACTGCAGAAGGTCAACATTATAATAGAGAACATTTAGTTCCACAATCTGTTTTTTCATCTGCAACACCAATGTACTCTGATGCACATTTTATAATACCTGCAGACAAATATGTTAATGGTCAGCGAGGTGATTTACCGTTCGGAAAAGTAAATGTTGCTTCTAATACTTATAGTAATGGGACCAAAAAAGGAAACAATTTAAACTCAGGTTACTCAGCAGGATATTCAGGTCAAGTTTTCGAGCCAATAGATGAATTTAAAGGAGATATTGCTCGAATGTTATTTTATTTTGCAACCCGTTATGAAGATTTAGTTGCCACCTGGAATTATCCAATGTTTAATAATACTTCAAATCAAGTTTTCACTTCGAATGCAATTAATATTTTGCTTACATGGAGTAATAATGATCCTGTAAGTCAAAAAGAAATTGATCGTAATTTAGCTGTTTATAATAGACAGAACAACAGAAATCCTTTTGTAGATCATCCAGAATATGCTTTGTCTATATGGGGAAGTTTACTTAACAATACAAGTTATGATAGGTTAGAAACAGTAACTATTTATCCGAATCCATCAACTGAATCTGTAATTAATATTAATAGTGAAATTCAAATTGATGAAATTGAACTAATTAGCGTTAATGGACAAATTGTTCAGGATATTAAAAATCCTGAATTTACTTCAAATCAATTTAGTCTAAAAAGTGTAAATCCAGGATTTTATTTTTTACGTTTAACCTCAAATAACCAGGCAACTACAAAAAAAGTTATTGTAAATTAATTTTACTATGTTGCAATAATTGAATCAATTCAGGTTTTTATTAAATCTGGGGAATTTAATTAAAATATGAAAAATTTTGGTTATTTTCTAATCTAAGTAAAGTTTCGTAAATAAGTTTAATGACGTTTTCAACATCATCCTGATGAACCATCTCGACAGTGGTATGCATGTATCGTAGTGGTAATGATATTAGTGCAGAAGCTACACCTCCATTACTGTATGCAAATGCATCAGTATCAGTTCCTGTACTTCGAGAATTTGCATTTCGTTGAAACGGAATTTTGTTATTACTGGCAGTTTCAATAATAAATTCTCTTAGATTGTTTTGAACTGCTGGCGCATAAGCTATCACTGGACCATTGCCAATTTTTAGATCGCCTTCTATTTTTTTCTCAATCATTGGAGTTGAAGTGTCATGGCAAACATCTGTTATAATTGCTATATTCGGCTTTATTGTTTCGGCAATCATTTCTGCTCCACGAAGTCCTATTTCTTCCTGAACTGAGTTTACGATATAAAGGCCAAATGGTAGTTTCTTTTTATTTTCATGTAATAATCGTGCAACTTCGGCAATCATAAATCCGCCTATTCTGTTATCAATGGCTCTGCAAACAAATTTATTTTTATTTAAAATCATAAATTCGTCAGGATAAGTAATAACACATCCTACATGAATGCCAAGTTTTTCAACATCTTCTTTACTTTCACATCCACAATCGATAAAAATATTACTAATTTTTGCGGATTCTTCTTTATCACCCTTTCTGGTATGAATAGCTGGCCAGCCAAAAACCCCTTTTACATATCCATTTTTGGTGTGAATATTGACTCTTTTTGAAGGAGCGATTTGATGGTCAGAACCTCCATTTCTAATAACATAAATTAATCCGTCTTCAGTAATATAATTTACATACCAAGATATTTCATCTGAATGGCCTTCAATTATAACTTTAAATTTTGCGTCAGGATTAATAATTCCAACTGCAGTTCCATAAATATCTGTTGTAAATTTATCTACAAATGGTTTTAAATAATCCATCCAAAGTTTTTGTCCATTCGACTCATGCCCTGTAGGAGAAGCATTATTCAAATACTTTTCTAAAAAAGTTATTGAAGTTTTTGTAAGTACCGATTTTGATGCCATGTTTTTTTTTGCTAAATTATAAATTTGGCATCACAGTTGATATCAATATTGCATATTTTTACAACAAATTTAAGATTTATGCAGAAGTTATTTTTTTTGTTTTGTACGTTATTTACTATATCATTGTTATTTTCTCAAACAAAATTGTATTCTCAAGAAAAAGAGGATTCTTTCAAAGAGATAGATACAATTTTAAATGATACTATTCTTCTACAGGAAGTACATATATATAAGGAGAAACTCGATCCTGAAGCCAAAAAGCAATTTTTATTACTTCAAAATAGAGTTTATGTTACCTATCCTTTTGCAAAAACTGCAGGTGAACGTTTAACTATGATGAATATTAATCTTGAAAAGTTGAAAACTAATAAAGAAAAAAAAAGATATTTCAAGATTATAGAAGATTTTATGGAAAATGAGTTTAAGGCAAAATTAAAAAAGCTTTCAAGAAAACAAGGACAAATTCTGGTAAAACTTATTTATCGTCAAACAGGAAGTTCAACTTATGATCTTATAAAAGATTATAAAAGCGGATGGAAGGCATTCTGGTCTAACAATACAGCAAAATTATTTGACATAGATTTAAAGCGAAAGTATGAACCTTTTCAGGAAAATGAGGATTATCTTATTGAAACAATTTTAACTCGCGCATTTGACAATCATAGACTTATTGAACAAAAATCTGCAAATCCAGTTGATATTGTTCAGTTAAATGACTTTTGGCAGAATAAAGTAATAGAGATTTCAAAAAGAAAATAATTACATTTCAAAATTAATATTTGTGGTATAATTTATTTTCTTTAATCTATCGTTTAATAATTTTAAAAGGTCATTTTGTTACTATTTTATTTTAAATTAACGGATAAATAATTGACCAATAGAATTTTAAAATTTGTTTCAAATATTTTCACGATAAAG
>JACMPO010000070.1 GCA_014377455.1 Flavobacterium sp. | reverse complement strand
CTTTTTCTTTCAATGCTTCTAATACTACTTTGGATTTAAAATCCTTCGAGAAAACTCTTCTTGTTCTTGACATAATTTTGCTAATTTAGGGTTTTTAATCCTATCTTAAATTACTGTCTGAATTTTGGGGAGCAGCATATTCAACCGTATGCAACCGTAGCAACCAATTTATTGTTTTTTACAAAAGGAACTCCTTCCAAAGAAGTTTGGTATTATGAACACCGTTTACCAGAAGGACAAAAAGCATACAACAAAACAAAACCCATACAAGCCAAAGATTTTGACCCAATAAAGATATGGTGGAATGACCGTGAAGAAAGTGATATTGCTTGGAAAATACCTATTCAAACCATTATTGACCGCAACTATGATTTGGATATTAAAAACCCAACAAAGCAAGAAGAAACCCATGAATACAACAGTGTGGAGTTAATGAATTTGCTGCATACTTCTTTTGATAAAAGCAACACATTATTAAACCAATTAAAACAAGCGGTGAAATAATGAGTTCGAAAAAAGTAAAATTAGGCGATTTATGTAGTATTGAAAAAGGAAAAACAGGAATTCAGAAAGCAATTCCAGGAGAATATCCGTTGGTAGTAACTGCCGAAGATAGAAAATCGAATAATGAATATCAATTTGATGATGAAGCAGTTATTATTCCTTTAGTTTCTGGTACTGGTCATGGACATGCAAGTATAAAACGTTTGCATTTCCAAACAGGGAAATTTGCTTTAGGATCTATACTTTGTGCTGTAATACCAAAAGATAAAAGTGTTTTAAATGCTGAGTATCTTTTCCGTTTTCTTAATTTGAATAAAGAACGAGAATTGGTTGATAGAATGAAAGGAATGGCAAACGTAACTTTACCTATCAAAGAAATTGCTAAAATTGAAATTCCTCTACCAAGTTTAGAAGAGCAAATTGAATTTGTAGAAAAATATAGTATTTTAGAAACTGATAGTGAAGAAATTTCGATTGAACTTGAACACCAGCTTGAATTAATAAATCAACTGCGTCAAGCATTTTTGCGAGAAGCAATGCAAGGAAAATTAGTAAAAAGTACTAACTCGGCAGCAACAGGACAACAACTTCTTGCAAAAATTAAAGCCGAGAAAGCGCAATTGATTGCCTATAAAAAACTCAAAAAAGAAAAAGAATTACTACCAATTACGGAAGATGAAATTCCTTTTGAAATCCCTGAACATTGGGCTTGGTGCAGGTTGGGCGAAATAATAAACATTTCTTCTGGAGATGGCCTTACTTCCTCTCAAATGGATAAAAAAGGTATTATTCCTGTTTATGGTGGAAATGGGATTACTGGCTACCATAGTGAATTTACAGTACAAAAAGAAACTATTGTAATCGGAAGAGTTGGTTATTATTGTGGTTGTGTGCATCTCACAGAAAAAAAAGCTTGGATTACTGATAATGCTTTCAATGTAAAATATTCAGAAGAAAATATTAATAGAGAGTTTTTAATTCAATTAATAAAATGGGCGGAATTAGGTAAACAACAATTTGCAGGCTCACAACCCGTGATTTCTGGGCAAAGGGTATATCCAAAACTAATACCACTTCCACCACTCAACGAGCAAGAACAAATAGTAACTAAGTTGGAGCAGTTAATGGCTTTTTGTGATGGTTTGGAGCAAAGTATAAAAGAAAGTCAAGGGTATAATGAAAAGTTGTTGCAGCAGGTTTTGAGAGAGGCGTTGCAGGTGGAGGAAATTTAATAGTAAATTTTAAAAATGAGTATTTGTATCGAATGTGGTTGTTACATCCAGCAAAATGTTTTTGATTATTCTTTAAACAATTTTGGACATCCATTATGTAAGGCACACCAACAATGGCTGAATACTATTTACTATAATACTTCTACAACACGACAAGCTATAGAATTGTATTTTGCATTGCGTAGACGAGGTGTACCAGCAGAGTTAGAAAAATGGGATGGATTTAAAACAATTGATATTTCGGTAACAGATGCTAAAGTAAATATTCAAGTAGATGGTAAACACCACAATTATAACCATCAACAAGCACTAAGTGATCTAAAACGTACTTTCTATAGTTTTCAAAAAGGATATTTAACATTAAGAATACCTAATAGTCTAGTAGAATGGAGTATTGAAGAAACTGCTGATTATATTACAGAGTTTTTAATTGAAAGTAAAAACAAAAAAAAATAATTAATAAATTTTATACCCACTCCACGAACAAGAGTTAATTTTAGCTAATTTAGAGTAGTAAGTGTAGTTTTGTGATGGTTTGGAGCAAAGTATAAAAGAAAGTCAAGGGTATAATGAAATGTTATTGCAGCAGGTTTTAAGAGAGGCGTTGCAGGGTAAAGAAGAGGTTTAAGCTAAAAAATTCAATTATGGATATTAAAGATTTTAGAAAGTTTGTAAACGATAGCTCTATAAAGGACAAACTAAATAATTTAAAAATTGTTTTAAATTATTCCCATCTTGATTCAAAATTAGAATTAGATGGTATTCAATCCATTTATAAATTTATCTATGACCAAGTTATTGGTTGGAATCATATAGAAAAAATTCCTGAGTATCTGTCACATTCAAAAAGACATTTTGAATCTTTAAAATCAAGATTGATTGGATTGTCAGACTATTTTAATGAAAATAATCAAAGTCAATTTGACTATCAATGGAATCAATTAGTTGGAGATATTGCAGCTCAAAAATTCCAAAACAGTTATTTTGTTTTTTTAATCGATTCACCAGAAACTGATTTTTTAATTAAAGTAAACAATAAAAATCAAAGTTGCACTCAAGGTTCAATAGATTATATAACAAAAGGTAACATTAACTTCAACAATGGTAAGGAGTATATTGATGGCTTTTTATTCGCATATGAATTTAAAAATCAAACGGAATCCGAAATATTACACAGAAGGAAAAATGAAAAAATTAGTTTAAGTCAGATAAGAGAAAAATATAATTATTTTATCGTCGAAGCAGAACAACAACTTAATGGATATATCTCTGATGCAAAAGAAAATTTGACAACTCATTTTGAAACTGTTGACAAACTAAAAGAAGAGAAAAACAATAACTATGAAAGCTGGTTTAAAAATGCAGGTGAAGAGTTTGATAATTTTTATACTACAGCTTAAGACTCTATAAAAATCAATGAGGAACTTTATAGAGAAAAATTAAGATTAGAAGCTCCAGCGGATTATTGGAAAAAAAGAGCTACTAAACTCAAAACAGAAGGGGATAAATATTTGAATTGGCTTATTAAAACATCGGTTACGGCAGCTGTTTTATTATTTATTTTACTGATGTCATTAGGAACAGAATACTTTGAAGAAGCTTTTAATGACAGAATTAAGGGAATTAAATGGTCAATAATTTTAATTACAATAGTTTCTTTTTTAGCATTTACCATAAAAATTTTATCGAAAATGACATTTAGTTCCTATCATTTATCAAGAGATGCCGAAGAAAGAGAGCAATTAACTCATTTTTATCTTGCTCTTAAAAAGGACACAACGATTGAACCAGAAGAACGTCAATTAATTTTGCAATCACTTTTCAGTAGAGCAGATACGGGATTATTAAAAGAAGATTCTTCGCCAACTATGCCGACAAGTATAATTGAGAAATTTTCGGGAAGCAGATAAAAGTAACCTCCGCTCTTGCGCGAATCCTTTCGCGTTCTAACTGATAACCTCTCAAAAAGAGTTTTATATTTGAAATAATAAGTGTTAAATTTACAAACAGCGATGGGCAGCAGTTTTGAATTTACCTGTTGAGCAATTAGATAATATTATTTTTGACTTGTAGCAATACCAACCATGGAACCAATTAAAAAGAAAAATATTGGTTATTTGTTCTTCCTAGTTATTATGGCAGTATTAGGTTTTATTATTTTTTTTAGTAAAGGGAATGCAACAAATTCCAACAACAGCTATGTAAAACCGTATCACACTAAATCGGGTAAACTGGTTAAAGGGCATGTTAGAAAGTCCGTAAGT
>JACMPO010000069.1 GCA_014377455.1 Flavobacterium sp. | reverse complement strand
TTATCAAAGAAAATATTGAAAACGTGATGGGTTTCAATAAGTACATACAACTAGGCAATGCAACCAATACCCTAACGCAGGAATACATTGCCCAAAGTATCGAAGTGGAAGAAGAAAGAATTCAATACAAAAACCTTTTAGAAGAACATAAAAAATACCAGGATTTAATAGATGCCACTAAAGTAAAGTATGACAGAAGTCTGAGTTATTCATTGGCTCAAAAAGAATTCTATGAAAGTGCTAAAGAAGGGAAAAACTTTCAAGCAAATATCAAGGAGCAAATTCAAATTGTAGAAAGAAAGATTGAGGATATTTTAAATAAGGAAACCATTTTTATTGACCAATCTGAAAAATTTCTTAATGATATTGAAATTCAAGTTTTCATTCCGAAGCTCATAACTATTGTTCAAAACGAAATTGAATTAATACTTTCGGAGAAAAGTCAACATATAAATAATGATTTTATAGAACCCGAACAGATTAGTTTAGTTTCAGATAAAGTATTAGAGTTCTTAAAAGAACACCATTTAATAATTGCCGAATTAACTGCTGCACAAAAAAATAAATTAGCGGATTACATTATTAAAAAATCAAGACAAAATAACAAGGATACTGAATACGATTATATTGACAAAAACGATATAACCCATTTTGAACAATTGTTAGGTTGGTCAAGCATCAATCAATACAACACACTCGAACAGCAAAAGAGTAGTTTAGAAAAAGAATTGACTACGTTACCTAATTTGAAAATTCAGTTATTGGATTTAAGGAAAAATGATATGGGCGGTGGCGAAGAAACGATACAGAACTTTGAAGCTAACGAATTAAAAATAAAAGAGTACAAGGAAGCTATCAAAAATTATCAGTCTGATATGGAGCTTTTAGACAAAAAAATTAAAAGATTTGATTTGTCTGATGATGAAGTACCAAATCCTAAATTGGAAGTGTTGAAAAAATTAGGTCCATTATTTTCTAAAATATCAAATGCTTTACTGGATAATAAAAAATCCCGTATAGAAGAGGCAATGAAAAATGATTTGAATACAACACTCGTGGTATATGAAAATCAGATTGATCGTGTGGTTTTGTCAGAAGATTTAAGTAATCTTTCATTTAAAATTTACCACAAAGCCGGCAATGAAATCTATTTAGAAGAATTAAATGCAGCATCAAAACAAATAATAATCCAGGTACTTTTAAAATCATTGCATTATTATGGAGATTACAATCCACCAGTAATGATTGATACAGTTTTTGGTTATTTAGATGAAAAAAGCAGAGCTTCATTGCTCGAAAATTACTTTCCTAAATTATCACATCAAACTATTTTATTGAGCACCGACAGTGAAATTAGAAAAAATATTGATTTGAGTAAAATAGAAAATTTCATCTCAAAAAAATTCACACTCGTTAGAGACAAGGAGAACCAATTAACAAAAGTAGTTGAAGGCTATTTTCCTAATTAATTTTAAGTAGTTATGGCAGCAATAGAAACAGGATTACGACAAGCGGAAGCATTAAATTCAAAAATGAATGATTTGCGAGAGCGTTTAGAGAAACACATCAATTTAAAAAACTATACCGATAATCATAAAAATGTTACGCCAAAGGGTAATGCAAAACTGATGCGTATTTGTTTAATTGCGGGTTTATCCGATAATGAAAAAAGAAACAAAGAAGTACTCAATATTCAAATGTCGTCCAACAGTATTCATCCAACACTATTTACGGTTCACAATCTAAATGGAATGTTATCATCTATGATAAAGTTGCGATACCACGATTTAGAAATAAATTGGGAAGATAACATTACAAAAAGTAAAGTGGTTAATGCGGAAATTTTCAGAGGTTTTGATTTACTAATGAAAGGCGATACATTACACGAATGGCTAAAAGTAAGTACAACAGCTTCAATAAAAGCAGGACAAATATGCTGCTCCCCAAAATTCAGACAGTAATTTAAGATAGGATTAAAAACCCTAAATTAGCAAAATTATGTCAAGAACAAGAAGAGTTTTCTCGAAGGATTTTAAATCCAAAGTAGTATTAGAAGCATTGAAAGAAAAAG
>JACMPO010000068.1 GCA_014377455.1 Flavobacterium sp. | reverse complement strand
TCTCAACATTGCAGGATGTGCTAAACAAAAAGCCAATTCAATCCTATTTAGAGGCTGGTTTGCTTTCTTTATAGTAACATCTATTTCAAACCATCCGACTTCTTTATTGTTTCCGTCTCTATCCCAAGGACTATTTGAAGATGCTTCATTACATACTACTTCAGCTCTATAGCCGGCATATTCAATGGCATCGATTAATGAACAAATCATAGCACCTCTTTGAATTATTATTTCTGGACTAATACCAGCTGAAAAGCTTATTGAACATACTATTGTAATGATCTTTCCTTTTTGATTATTTTCGTCGTACTCTTTCGTAATGAAACATTCTGGATTATTTGATAAGTAATTTCCAATATCAATATAATTTCCTGCTACTGCATAAACTGGTTTGTGTCTTACAATTTTACTGGTAATTAAATCATTTACAGTTGCTTGAAATTTATCAATTTCTACTAATCCTTTTTGCCAACCCATTAACGCAAGCCTTTTTGATTCATTCCAATCTAAACCACCACTCCAATGATTCGCATAAATTCTAGATTCTTTATTATAAGCACTACTTTCTCTAAAAGAATATTGCCAAAACTCATGTAAGTCTTCAAAAACTAAATGTTTATTCATTTTACACATTGTTTATTATTTGTTGCACAGTTGCTTGGTCTAAACCTTTCCACAACACATTTTTCTCTACTTCTTTTCTGTTTATACCTGCTTCTAATAAAGTTGCTCCATAAAAAGACGCTCGTGGGCTAATTACAAAACGTATTGCTAATTTTTTAGCTGCTTTTCTTACTTTCTGAACATAGTTTACCCAAGTTTCATTATTTGCTATTTCTAGCTCTAAATTTTCATCAATATTCCAATCAAAGAATACAAAACGGTCTAGAGAAGCAGCATCTAACTGGTTTCTTCCAATGTACTCTTTATCTGCACCCGAACCATAGGTGTTTGCGGCTGCTATGCAATAAAAATCTTTATGACGTTCTATTTTCTTATCAGGAAAATCCATAAAATCATTAGCTAAAGCAGCATTAAATGCTAGAATAGCTTGTGGATAACTAGCATCTATTTCATCAAATAAAAACAAGCCACCACTTTCGTAGGCTTTTCTGAATTCTGTAGATACAATAGTACCTTGCGCATTGATAAAGCCCGTTAGTTTAAATTCACTTGCAATTGCACCTGTAAAATAAAAAGGTATATCTAGTGCTTTGGCAATGTTTTTTGCCGCAGTTGTTTTTCCTGAACCTGCTGAACCTACTAAATAGACATTGACTTTGGTTTGCACATATTTCAATAAATTTTCAAATTGACAGTGCTGTGTTCCTAAATCAATATTTTTATTACCCTTTTTGATAGCAATATCAATAGTCTTTTTATTCTTTTTGACTTCAACTACTTCTTTTAGTTTCTTTAATTCTGCCTTCAAATTTCCTTCGGTACTTCCAATACGCCTACTTAAATTAATGAGTTTATCATGCAACAATTTATTATTGTTGTTGTGATAGTTTTCTTGTTGAACAAAATCAGTTTTTATTTTTTCTTTTATATCTGCATAGATCTTTTTTTCGACGTCTTTTTCAATAACAGCAATGTTATTTTTAATCAATTCCATTACGTAATCCTCTAATGAAGTTTTGCCAAAAGATGTATTGCTTTGGCGGTTGTTTTTGGTTGGTTTAGCTTGTATCATTTTAGTTTTTAGATTTTGATACAGCAAATCTCTATAGATAGATTACCTGAAAATAATATAGGATAATATTACCTTGTTGACAGTAACAAAAGGTTATAAAAGAGTAATAAGAGCGGATTATTTTTTTAATTGCTTTACCAAAGGTTGGTAATTTTCAGAAACTTGAAGGAGTTTTGATTCCAATTTGCCTTGAGTTGTAAAAACTTCTATCTCAATTGACTCAGTGCTTTTATGGTAGGCTTTAATGTGTTTTACGTTCACTCGAAACGATTTGTGAATGGTAATGAAATGAGATTTTAGCAATCCTTTTTCTTCCATTTTTGTGAAGGAGAAATCTATTAAGTTTTCTGGCTTCCGATTGTTAAAGTATATTTGTTTATTGTTGGACTCAGCACCGTTATTTTTGTCGGTTGATAGATACACAATACTGTTTATTGCGATTTTATTTCGTTTCGTAGCTCCAAAATCTAAATGAATGAATTCTTCTTTTTTGAAAAGCTCTACCTCTTTTAAAAAACGTTCTGTAGTTTTTGTAAATTCTTGTTCGGTAAACGGTTTGGTAATATGATCTACACAAACATCATAATCTCTTTTTAGTTTTTCAATTTCTTTGATATACTGTGCTGTATTACTGCTCACAAATAAGACTGGTAATTTTAATTGAAATGCTACTTCCATTCCGGTCATATAAGAATCCCCAAGGTTAAGGTCAAGAAACAATATTTCCGGTTGTGTAGTTTTTACATCCTCTAAAAAAGCTTTTGCTGAAGTACAAGATGAAACTACAGACACTAAACCATAAATTTCAAGCATTTTTTGGTTTAGTAATAACTGTTCTTTGTTATCGTCGAGTAATGCAGCTTTAAATTTGAACATTAGATTGGAAATTTATTATAAATTTTTAAAAATATTAATTTGTAAATATATTAGAAATTAAAAGAAAAATGAAGCAACAAGATGCAATTTTTCTTGAGTTGCTAATTAGGTTATTGTGCATAACCTTTTGTTTAAAATCATCTTGGGTTTTTCCTGATGTATTCCATTGCTTCGTTTTCAATATCAAGATTTGTTTTAATTCTCTTAGAGAATATCCATTTATCAATTTCTGATTTTTTGAAATACAGTTTTTTGCCATTTTTATAATGTGGTATTGTATTTCGATGTGTCATACCATAAATAGTAGTTTTTGCTACTTTTATGTATGTTGCAACTTCAGATATATTCATAATTTGATTACTATCGGGTATGTCGCTGATGCAATTAAGATTAAGAATTGCTTTTTCAATTCTATCTAGCCTATCTAGAATTATTTCAAAAGGATTTTCCATACAAAAAAAGAAATTAGTGAAATGAAGCAAACAAATAAACGGCTTTAGGAATCCTTTGACTAAAGACGGTTTTCGTGCAGGTGAATGAGATAATGAAATTAAAACTATTTTGGATTATTATCGTTTTCCGTTATAAACCAATCTATAATATCATCCCCAATATTTTCTTTTAATGTCTTTCCGTCTTCATTGAAAATAGATATCTTACCCAAACCACATTTGTGTTGCTTGATTTTTTCTGGTTTATTATTAACTAAAACATATTTTTGAAAATCATTATCTTCAAATTCTACAAAGCCATTGAAGGATTTTTGATTTGAAGGATATAGTAGCATTGCTTTAGCTGATTTCCAATAGTCATTATATACATAC
>JACMPO010000067.1 GCA_014377455.1 Flavobacterium sp. | reverse complement strand
TTTTTACAGCAAAAAATTCAATAGCTTATAAAGAATTTGTTGTAAATGGAATCAAACCTGAAATAAAAAAACTAATTCAAAATCAACCTCAAACACGTAAGTATGTGCAAAATTTAAATAGTTTGCAACAATGGAAAAAATGCCTAACCCACACCTCCAACATTTTTATAATTCCAAAACTTTACGAACCTCAATAAAATGCGGACAATAATGCTATTTACAAATAAAAAGAATGCCCTATTACGGCTTTCCGTAAAGTAATATGTTTTCTTCTTCATAAATTTGTAGAAATAATTAAATTTTAAAAGCAAATTTTCCAAAATATTAGTAATTGAATTATTTGAAACATAAATGTTTTGTAAAATTAATTTATATATTTGAAATGTTTATAAATCAACAAAAATCCTAGATGAATCAAATATTAGAAATTATTTATCAGCATCTTTGCGAACAAGAAAGTAAGAGAATGATTACGATCGAAAGGACAGAACCTATGATAATTAGCTTATGCGATTTCGATTATGAGGAATTTAGAAAAGATGTCAAAGAGCGTTTGAAAATTAAATTAAAAACAGGTTTGTGCAGTGAATTTTTAATTGATCAATTTACGATTCATAAAGCTAATCAAGGAGAAAAATATGGCGATAAAACGGAGTACTATAATGTCTCTGAAATTCTGCAATTAATAGAGCAAATAGAGGATAATAAAGTAGTAGGTACTCCTTTTAAAAAAGAACCACTTAGTGGTTATCTGCATATTCATCATAATGCGTGCACAGGATTTGGGTCTTCCCTTGTTAGAAATATAAAAGAATATTGGTTTAAGAATAATGGAAAAATTCATCCACATAGAATTGAAGAGTTTGAAAAAATTTTAAATCAACACATTAACAATCAATTATCTACTATTGCTATAATTATGCACGATAAAGCTGTTTTTAATAGAAACTTAAGAGGGGAATGGTTAATGTATAAAATAGTAGATAATAAAAAATATTATTTATGTTTAGCTGCACACAAAGAAGGAATTGACAGAAGAGAAAGTGATAAAAATATTTTTTTTAACAAAATTTCTAAAAGTTTAATGGAATTTCCAGAATTGAAATTCCAATCTGTCAGTAAAATGAATGGGGAGCGATGAGAAGAGAAGAACAACGATATGCACGCGAATCTGCTAAAAGATATAAAGAACAACAAAAATTAAATGAAATTCAAGCTGCCTACGGAGCAGTTGAAAGTTGGAAAAGTAGAGTATTATATTTAAAAACTATTCACTTGAAATCTTCCATAGAAGTTGATTGGAATAAAATTAAAAATATAGAAAAGCCAGTCCAACCAAAAAGTGAGTTTAAAAATGAAGATTTTGCTAAAAATACATTAGAGAATTTTAAACCAACTTTTTTAGATAAATTATTTGGTTTAATTCCAAAAAAAATAAAAAACCTCAAAGAATTATTAGAACAAGCAAAAATCAAAGATAAAAATGAGAATGATGCTAATTTCAAAAAATATTTAGATAACTTTAATGACTGGGAAAAGTTGCAAGAAATAAGTATAGGAGTAGCGAAAAAACAAATTGAATTTTATGAAAAAGCCCTTGAATATTTTAATCCATTTTCTAAAATTGGAGAAATTGGAGACCAGATTGATATTTTTCTAAATGATGACTTTGTTGATATTCATTTAGCTGTTAATAGCCTTGATGTAATACCTGACTATGAGCTAAAACAAACATCTACTGGTAAATTGTCTAAAACAAATATCTCTAGAACAAGATTTAATGAGTTATATCAACAGCACGTTTGCAGTTGTATATTAAGAGTTGGGCGAGAAATATTTGCTCTTTTACCTTATAAATATTCAAGAATTAATGCAACAACAAAAATTGTAAATTGCAAAAATGGAAATATAGAAGAGAATATGATTCTGTCAGTAATATTTTCCATAGATATTATGCAAAAAATAAATTTTGGATTGAGTGAACCACTAGATAATATTAATAATTTTACTAATAATGTGTCATTTAATAAAATTAATGGCTTCAATCTTGTTAATAAAGTAGAATTTAATAAACGGTAGAAAAATGGAGGTAATATTATTTATAATTGCGATATTTATCTTTATAATTTATATTGCCGCAAAAAAAGATGAAAACTATGGACAAAATAATACCTCTTCAAATTATAATAATACATATAAACCAGATCAGGTAATTCGAAACGAATTAAACCAAAAACTTAATAAAAACATTAAAGTTTCTATTACAATCAGAAATTCTTTAAATGACAGTATTAAGGATGAGTCGATTATTGATGTTACAGGGCAATCCACGAAAATAAACTCTAATGTTGTTTTGGTTAAATATGTATTAGGTATGCCACAATGGCCTATCCAATACGAATATGATTATAAATATGCAGATATCAATAATGCGTCAATTAAACAAAAAGATTTTTACCGTATTTTCAAAAATAGTTTTCTAAATGGAATCTATTATGAGTTAGAGGAAAATACAAATTATGCTTTTATTTTATTAAATGATTTACAGGACGAATATTATAATCATAAAAATTTATCAACATTAGAAAGTCAATTTAATATTTTAGGAAAATGCTATCCAAAAACTAAAAGTTACGCAGATTCTTTCCTCAATAAAAGAAGAGAGACAGAGAATACTCTTGAATTTAAGAATACTAACGTTTATTCTTATGACAATTATTATGAAGACTATTGGAAATTAGGAAGCAAATACAAAGACAAACTGAAACTGAATGAGGAGGAGGTTATACTTCTCAACAATATTTATAATCTTGGCAATGTTTTTTTCAACGTTGAATATTGTAGTCTTGAAATTATAAAACTTTACATTTCTTTAATTGCAGAATTAGGAAAAAAATATAAGGTAGAAGGAACGAATGTAGAAATAGAATTTTCAACCGTTGCAAAATTACTTACTAATAGGCATCTTAATTATAGTGAAGGAAGTGAGTTGTATAATCACTATTTAGGGTTAGCTGTAAAAGAGATTCATTCAAATGTTTTTAAACATTGCGAAAATGCAGTTCGTGAATTTTACAGACACAAACGTAAATTAGATACTAGTTTTTATATCGGAACAGCAAGTTCAGATGCTATTTTTGAAACAAAAATAATTTCTAAAGTAACTAAATTATTGCCAATTTTAATCGCAAAAGTTTCACCACCAGACGAGTCCACAGAAATTGAATTATATACACAAAACACAAATCGTTGGAAAAGCAAGTTTGAGGAATTAACTGCAAACTATAATGAAAATTTAAATGAATTCCTTGATTCAATTGATTCACTGGTATTACTAAATGAAAAAAATCCATCAGTAGAAAATATATTTTTTGAAGCATCTAAGTTTATATCAAAATATGATAAGGAATCTGCGCTGACTTTTTATATTTGTTATTTGTACTCCGACTTGCAATCAGATACCTTCAACAATAAACAACTTACAAAAACCATTCAAAAAAGTCTCTTTAAAAGTAATGAACAATTACACGATTTTGAAAAAATAGTTAGTGAACTAATTAAAGACAAGGATGTTGATAAAGCATTAGAAAGTGTCTCCAAAATATATAAAGTCAAACGTAAAAAAATACAACTTAATAGAGATTCAATAAAAGAAGTTATAGAGCAACATTCTGAAACAGTTGAACTTTTGAATGAGTATCTAAAAGATGATTTTGAAGATGAAGACAATAGTATTATATCTCAAGAAATAATTAATGAAGAAGTTCAAATTAAGGTAATTCAAAAAAGTGAAGAAGTTGATCAGTCTGCATTTTTAAGTGAATTAACTTTTACAGCAATACACACAACAACTTTAGAACTATTTGAGAAAAGCAATTTCTCAATTTCTCATGATGAATTTGAATTATTTGCAAAATCAAAAGGAGTCTTTAAAAACCAATTAATAGAAAGCATTAATGATACTTGTTACGAGTTTTTGGATGATTTATTGATTGAGGAAGAAGAGGATTATTATACCATAAACACAAATTATTTTCAAAGAATTTCTACAAAATGATAGACAATATTAAACCTAAAGAAGCAACATCAATTATCAATTCATTAATTGGTGGTGTAGTTCCAAAAATTGGAGTTCAACATATTGCTGTTGGACGTTCCGCAGAAATAAATGCATTAGTTGCTGCATTAGAAGATGTGAAAAATGGTCATAGTATGGTGAAATTTTGGATTGGAGATTTTGGTTCGGGCAAATCCTTTATGCTCCATTTGCTTAATACAGTAGCTTTGAAACAGAAATTTGTCGTAGCAAACGCCGACTTTACTCCGGACAATCGTCTGTATTCCAATGATGGAAAAGCGGTTGCTCTTTATACTGCCATTATGGACAATATATCCATTCAAACGAAACCAGAAGGCGGAGCTTTGCCCACTTTGTTAGAAAAATGGATTGAGCAAGTTGTCACTAAAACAGCAGAAGAAAACGATATTTCATTGACTGAAATTCGCAACGAAAATTATTTGAGTCTCATTCAAAGCAACATTATGAAAACCATAAATGAAATTACCGATGTTGGTGGTTTTGACTTTGGATTAGTTGTCATGAAATACTATGAAGGATATATAAAAGACGAAGAACAATTGAGAAGAAATGCCTTGAAATGGCTGAAAGGAGAATACAGAACCAAAACCGAAGCAAGACAAGATTTAGGAATTAGAGAAATCATCAATGATTTGAATTATTATGATATGCTCAAAAATTTCTGTAAACTATTTGTAAGTATGGGTTATAGCGGTTTTATGATAAATTTAGACGAAGCCATTAATCTTTACAAGATTACTAATTCTGCTGTTAGAGAGAAAAATTATGAAAAAATACTTGCTATTTACAATGATTGCTTTCAAGGAAAAGTAGCTAATTTATTTTTCAATTTCGCAGGAACGAACCAAGTTTTAGAAAATCAGCGGAAAGGTTTTTTTAGTTATGATGCTTTAAAAACTAGATTGGTAACCAATAAATATGAAACAGCAGAAATAAGAGATTTTGCACAACCAGTAATTCGCTTACTTCCTATTAACCATAATGAAATATTTGTATTGCTAAAAAAATTGAAAGACATATTTGATTACAATTACAAAACTGAAATTTCAATAAATGACAGCGAAATACATCAGTTTATGGAGGAGTTGTTTAATAAGCCTGGAGCTTCTGAATTTTTAATGCCAAGAGAGATAATTCGAGAATTTTTAAGCATCTTAAACATTATCCGTCAAAACCCAACAGTGGATAAAAAGATGCTATTTGGAGAACTTGAAATTTCAGATGAAAGACCTAATGAATTTTCATTAGACAGCATAGAAGAACTATAATGTCATTTGATTTACTTTCAGCGCCAATACGCAAATTTATTCGAGATAAAGGTTGGGAAGAATTGCGTCCAATTCAAACTGCTGCTATTACAAGAATACTAGGGTCGGATGATAATTACATTTTAGCATCTAGAACCGCATCTGGAAAAACAGAGGCTGCTTTTTTACCAATACTTTCAAAAGTTGATTTCAACGAGTCTGGAGTTCAAGTTCTTTATATTTCGCCTTTAATCGCTTTAATAAATGACCAATTTTATCGAGTAGAAGAACTTTGCAAGAATCTAGATGTAGATGTTGTAAAATGGCACGGTGAAGCAAACAAAACGGTAAAAGATAAATTATTAAAAAGTCCAAAAGGGATTGTGTTAATAACTCCAGAATCTTTGGAAGCTATGTTAGCAAATAAACCTTTTAATGTAAAGCAATTGTTTTCAAACTTAAAGTATGCCGTTATTGATGAAATTCATTCATTTATAGGCACAGATAGAGGAATTCAGTTGAAATCTATTTTATCAAGATTACAACAAGTGAATTCAAAATCGTTTAGTATTGTTGGACTATCTGCAACAATTGGTGATTATGAAGAAGCTAAAAAATTTACGGGGAATGAGTTAAAAACCAAAGTATTATTAGACAAAACTTCAAAAGAAATCAATACGACATTTAAATATTTTAAAAACAAAAAAGCGGATTTACCATTAGAGTTACTAGAAGATTTATACATTGAAACAAAATACAATAAGGTTTTGATTTTCCCCAACAGTAGAGGGCGAGTTGAAGAAGTTGCTGTAAAACTTAAGAAAATTTCAGAGAGAGAAAAAGGGCATTCGAATTATTTTTCACATCATTCATCAGTAGATAAAGAAGTAAGGGAATATATTGAATATTTCGCCAAGAATAACAATCGACAGAACTTTTGCATTTCTTGCACATCAACGCTCGAATTAGGTATTGATATTGGAGCCGTTGACGAGGTGGTTCAAATCGATGCAACTCATAGTATTGCTTCACTAATTCAACGTGTTGGCAGGAGTGGAAGAGAAAAAGGAAAAGTCAGTAATTTGTTTTTATACGCCACAAATGAATGGAGTTTACTTCAATCCGTTGCTTGTTGGTTATTATACAAAGACGGTTTTATTGAACCACCACAAAAAAATGAAAAACCGTATGATATTTTAGTTCATCAATCTTTGTCAATAACAAAAGGATATTCAGGAATTAAATTAAAAGATTTAATAAATCAACTCAAGGAGAACAGTGCTTTTAAACAAATTGAATTATTTGAAATAGAAGAAATACTTAATCATTTAATTGAAATTGATTTCCTTGAAAAATTGCAAAATGAAGTTATAATTGGTTTTGAAGGAGAGAAAGTAGTAAACAGTCGTGATTTTTACAGCGTCTTTAAAACCGAAGAAAATTTCAAAGTATTAAATAATGGAAATAAAATTGGAGACGTACCATTTTCTCCCCAAATTACTGAGGATGAAAACATTTTATTAGCTGCTAAAATTTGGAAAATAGTATTTGTTGACCACAAAGCAAAAAAGATAGAAGTGATTCCGACAAGAGATGGAAAAAAACCAATGTTTTTTGGCAATAGCGGGGCAGTACATGAAAGAATAAGGGAAAAAATATTTGAAGTTCTTTATTCTAAAACAAGTTACGAATTTCTCGACAAAGCAAGTTGTGATGAAATAGAAATCCTTCGTAGAGAATTTTCAGTATTCAATATTCGAAATTTGCAAACTGACCGACCATTATTGTCTATAGAAAAAAACATACAACTATTTACATTTACAGGAACACGAATAAACAGAACAATCCAATTACTCCTAAATATTGCAGGAATAAAGAATAAGCTTGACGACAGTAGTAGTTCATTTGACATCGAAGTTCCTAAACAAGAACTAATTTCTAAATGGAGTACTTTATCTCTTCCGTTAGCATATATTGATAACCATATTTCTAAACTTTTGCTGTCAAATCCTGCGTTATTAGATTTTTCAAAATGGGGCGTTTATTTACCCGAAAACTATAAAGTTAAGCTGATAAACGATAAGTATTTTGATATAGAAGAAACGAGAAATTTTTTAACAACAATAAAATTAATAGAAAATAAATAATTTCAATTTGGAGGAAGTGGAGATGCAAATAAAAAGTAAGGTTTAAAACCAGCCGACATTCTTACAAGTGGTTGTCTGAAAGTAAAACAGAATAAAATTTGACTTTTGTTTTAGAAAACGATAAGTAATTTTAAATGATTGTTAAAGCAGCTAATACTATCATTATTAATTAATTGCAAAGTTTAATTAAGATGCAAGGAATGCAAAAGTTTCATAGAAATGACTCATTTTGTAACAACGGATTTTAATCTGTTGATGGTTAAAAAAATAATAACACAAATACCAATGAACAAAAACCTCATTCACAGCGAAATCAAAATATCGTTCGACAACGATTTTATAACAAGATTTTATAATGTATCGCCAGCGCAAATTAAATTATTGAGGGATTTGGCAATTCGGATGTACGGAAAAATAGACAAGGTGTTACTTCGAAAATTAGAAAAATTGTCTAAAGAAAATCCAAATTTACCACAGATTAAAAACTACATAACAGTAGCTTATAATATGCTGGGAAATGTCGCCAAGTCAATTGAAATTAATGACCAATTATTGAAAGATTTCCCAGATTATTTGCATGCTAGATTGAATGCAGCCAATCATTATATTCACAGAGGTGAACCTGATAAAGCATTGATTTTTTTGGGTGAAAATTTAGATTTAAAAGAATCTTTTCCAACTCGTACCGAATTTCATTTTACCGAAGTGCAAGGCTTTTATTTTACTACCGTTATTTATGCAATAGCAAAAAAAGACCTT
>JACMPO010000066.1 GCA_014377455.1 Flavobacterium sp. | reverse complement strand
CCAACGCACAATAAACGATGGATTAGTTCCAATGATATCTTGGATACTTTCACTCTTACTTTCTAATCCATTATCTTCAATTTCTTCCATGAACTATGAACCTAATTCTATTTGATTTTTAACAAGGTTATAATAAATACCTTGCATCGCCACTAATTCTTTATGAGTTCCAACTTCCGCAATTTCTCCTTTATGTAATACCACAATTTGATCCGCATTAACAACCGTACTTAGCCTATGTGCAATGACGACAACAGAACGATTCGAGCAAAATTTTTCCAAATTCTCAACAACCATTCTTTCATTTTTAGCATCTAAGGCACTGGTAGCTTCATCCAAAAACATATAACTAGGGTTTTTGTAAAATGCACGCGCTAATAATATTCTTTGTTTTTGCCCTAAACTCATTGGCACACCTTCGTCTCCAATCTGTGTGTTATAACCCAATGGTAAACTTTCTGTAACAAACTCATCAATACATGCTTGTTTAGCGCATTGTACAGCACGTTTAATATCTAACTTTGAGCCTAAAGAAATATTGTTGGCAATTGTATCCGAAAATATTTTGCCTTCTTGCATTACAACTCCAATATTGTTTCGCCAAACACTATAAAATATAGCATTCATATTATCAGTTCCAACTATTATTTTTCCTAAACTAGGCTCATAAAAGCGAAGTAACAATTTCATGAGTGTGCTTTTTCCACTTCCGCTCGAACCTACAATAGCCGTTGTTTTACCTGCAGGTATTGTTAAGTTAATATTTTTGAGAACTAAATTATTAGGGTCGCCTGTGTAAGAAAATGATAAATTTTCAAGAATAATATCTTCAGATTTATCTATTTGAAAAACGGTTTTATTAAAATGAGCTTCTTCAGGTTCTTGTTGATGAACTTCTAAAATCCTATCAAGCCCTAATTTGGCTTCTTGTAGTAATGGAATAAATTCGATTATTTGATTAATGGGAGAACTTAATTGACCTACAATCATATTAATGGCAAACATAGCGCCTAAAGAGTATTCGCCATTAACAACAGCAATTGCCGAAAAATAAGTGACTAAAATAGTTGTTAAATGATTGATAATATTTGATCCATTATTTTGTAATTGCCCAACAGAAAGTGCTTTCGTGTTAATTTTAAAAATCCGCGCTTGGTTCTCTTCCCATTCCCATCGCTTTTGTTTATTACTATTACTTAATTTAATTTCTTCAACACCTTTAATAATTTCAATTAATTTGTTGTAGTTTTTCGAATACGTTTCAAAATATTTAAAATCTAATTTCTTTTTTTGCTTTAAGAATAACGTAACCCAAAGGATACTTAAGGTGCTGCCAATAAAAAATACAGCAAATATTTTAGTATCATACATAGCTAATACGATTCCAAATAAAATCAAATTAATAATCGAAAAAACAGTGGATAGCGATGTAACGGTTAGTAACCTTTCTATTCGTTTATGATCTTCAATTCTTCTTAAAATATCTCCAATTAAGTGACTTTCAAAAAATTGAACTTTAAGGCTTAACAGTTTTTTTAAAAAATCGGATATCAGGGATACGTTAATTCTACTGCCAATGTGCAGTAAAATCCAACTCCTGATAACCTCTACAAAAGCGCCCCCTAAAAATAAAATAACCTGCCCTATTAAAACTAAATTTATAAAATTAATATCTAAACCGTTAATTCCTTTATCTACTATAGATTGCGTGAGGAAGGGCGTGAATAACATAATCACACTTCCTATGAGCATTCCTAAAAATATTTGAATAAAATAGGGAGTATAACCTCGCATATAATCCAATAAAAATTTAGTGGCGCTGATGTGTTTTTCTTCTACACCATCAAATTCATTTTCGAAAAAATCGGTGCTTGTTTCAATAAACAAAGCAAATCCCGTATCAGAACCATGCGACCAACCTTCTAAAAATTCTTGTTTAGTGTAGGTCATCAAGCCCATGGCTGGGTCAGAGATAAACACTTTATTTTTTGTCATTTTGTAGAGAACTACAAAGTGGTTGTTTTTCCAATGAAGTATACAAGGAAATGGTTTACTTTCTAATAAACCTTCAAAATTTATTTTTACACCGGTAGATCTTAATCCAATGGTTTCGGCGGCTTCAGAAATGCCTAATAAATTGACGCCTAATTTGGTGATGAAACATTTTTCGCGTAAAAAAGAAACTGAAAAATCTCTTCCATAATATTTAGCAATCATTTTAATGCAAGTAGGTCCACAATCCATGGCGCCTAACTGTCTTACATTTGGAAACGATTTACTGAAAATACCCATTGTTTACTATATCACCCGAAAGATAAGGTTTGCATTACATAAAGCACTAAAATACAAAAAGTTTTAAATGCAATTATCTTTAATTAAGCGATTTTACTAATTCGTCTAATAAAAATAAGCTTTCATCATTGTTTTCTGAGATTTTTTATTGTAAATTTGACCAAACTTTAAAACAAAGAATCATGAAATTATCAAACATCTTTAAAAAAGCAACAAAAACAGTTGCAAAAGTAAACATTGAAAAATTAGAAAAAAATCAATTAGAGAAAGTTGTTGGTGGAGTGGAAAAGGTAACTGCGCATACTGGAGAGATCCCTCACGGATTACATGGAAACTGAATATCTTATTTATTCACAAAAAAAGAAACCAATTTGGTTTCTTTTTTTGTTTTACCAAGCTTTATAAGAAACTTTAGTTTATGAGAATATTT
>JACMPO010000065.1 GCA_014377455.1 Flavobacterium sp. | reverse complement strand
TTTTACGATTTACGAAAAACCACTTACAAAATTTTACTACTTTTGATTTTTAAACACTTACCTTATGAAAAAACTTTATTTTTCCCTGTTGACTTTTTTGTTTTTAGTTGTTGCCCACGCGCAAATTGTGAATATTCCTAACGCTTATTTTAAAGCTAAGCTTTTGGCAGCGGATATAAATGTCAATATTGCTTCAATTGAAGCTCCTAATAGCTCAATGGGTAATGTATCAAGTTACTGTAAAATTGATACTAATAATGATAACCAAATTCAAGTAAGTGAGGCAAATGCAATAAAATATTTGAATATACCAAGTGCTCAAATATCAAATTTACAAGGAATAAGTGGCTTTTCAAATCTAGAATATTTAAATTGTTTTAATAATCAATTATCAGTTTTAAATATAGATCTTTTAACCAATTTGAAATATTTAAAATGCAAGCAAAATCAATTAAACAATTTTACAATTGGTAATTTGACTAATTTAAAATACATAAACTGTGCTTACAATCAGTTAACTAATATTAATTTAAGTGGATTAATAAACTTAACAACTCTATATTGTGAAAACAATGAATTGCAAGGTCTTGAACTCAGTAATGTAAGTAATTTATCATCACTAAATTGCGGGGGTAATCAAATTACATCTTTAAATCTTAACGGATTACCAAATATGTCCTATTTAGAGTGTAGTTTTAATTTATTACAAACTTTAATTTTTGACGATAATGCGAACTTAAGTCATTTAAATTGTAATAGTAATTCACTTTCAACTTTAAATATAAGTAGTTTCACTAATTTAAGTTTTTTAGCCTGTGGATTGAATCAAATTTCTAGTTTAGATGTTAGCGGATTGATCAATTTATATCAATTTGGATGTGGACAAAATCAGATTCAAACACTTGATGTTAGTAATTCTCCGAATTTAGTTGAATTAATATGCAATAACAATCAATTATCAAAAATTTTCATGAAAAACAACAGTAATTTAGCATGGAATACGTTAACTTTTTCAGGTAATCCAAATCTTAAATACATTTGTGCAGATGAAAATGATTTGACTTTTGTTCAGCAAAAAGTAAACAGTTTAGGGTATAGTAATTGCCAAGTAAATTCCTATTGCAATTTTGTTCCCGGAGGCGTTTTTTATACCATTCAGGGCAACAATAATCTTGATGCAAACAACAATGGCTGTGATGCTTCAGATTTAGTTTATCCAAATTTAAAATTCTATATTACAGATGGAACTATTTCAGGAAGTTTAATTTCAAATAATTTAGGTAATTATTCTATTCCTGTTTCCGCGGGTACGCATACCATCACAGCAACACTCGAAAATCCGAGTTATTTTACCGTATCGCCAACCAATGCAGTGGTAAGTTTTCCAACGGAAGCATCGCCATTTATTCAAAATTTTTGCATTGCTCCCAATGGCATTCATCATGATTTAGTAGTGGTGGTTATTCCTCTTATTCCAGCTCGTCCAGGTTTTGATGCAAAGTATAAAATCAAATACAAAAACAAAGGAAATCTGAATGAAACAGCGACAGTCAATTTTAATTATAATGAGGCTATTTTAGAT
>JACMPO010000064.1 GCA_014377455.1 Flavobacterium sp. | reverse complement strand
CTACATTTGCAATCCCTAACAATTACCAAATGAGGGAATGGTAGGGTGCCTTAGCTCAGTTGGTAGAGCAAAGGACTGAAAATCCTTGTGTCGCTGGTTCGATCCCAGCAGGCACCACCAAAAACCTTCTTAGATTAGCTTCTAGGGAGGTTTTTTGTTTTATTGGGTACAAATATGGGTACAGTTTGTTTCAATTCTATCAAATAGATATTAACTGATTATATTTATTTATCAAACGATATAATTTTTTTGAATTTCAATCCTATAAATATCTAATTGCATTTAATACCCTTTCTCCTTTAAAAAATTCTTACCTATATTATATAATAGAAAACCATTTAACTATTTGTTTATTAATAGTTTAAGTATCTCATTCATTGCTTATATGTTTTTCTTAATGAATAAAGGAATTTATAAACCGTTTTTAAGGTTTAGTTTATTCCATTTTGTTTTTAAATCAGTATTGGTTTCTTAGTTTACCTAAACTTTAAAAAGGCTTAAAAGACTATCCTGTTCATTTACACACAAATTAGTTTACTGGGGAGGGGTTTTGAGGCTTCAATTCCCATTAAGGGGATGAGGTCTATTTTGTGGGGTATTATCCTGTATTTAAACTCATATAAATTATTTTTGTTGGAGAATTTTGAGTTTAAGAATTTATGAATTTACTAAAGAATATAAGTTAGAGCAGAGAAGAAATTCATAATATATCTTCTCATATTTTTCCAACAAGGACTTTCTTTCAACTCGCAATTGACATGTAAGAGTTGTGATACTATTTGTAGAATGGAGGTGTAACAATGAGTAAAAAAATTCTTAATATTATATTTTTAACTTAGCATATAAATACACTTTATCAGATAAAGAATAACTATAATAGTTGTATTGGTCTGTCCTGGGCGGCCATATACATAAGTTAGCTGTAATTTTAGACAAACGAACAATCAATTATATGGAATTTGAAGGTATATTATCTGGACACAATTGCGATTGCCTTGACAAAGCGGTTGAAGACAACTCTTCAAATTTTGCAATGAAGACGATGAAAGAAAATATGAGAGTTCAAGATTTTAATTCTTATTGGGAAAAGGGAAAGAAACTTGAAAATAATAATTGTGACGAAGTTTGTTCATACAAAGGTGTTTCGATATCCATTTTCAATGAAAATACAAAAGACGAAGTGGTCAATATTTACAAAGAATTATTTCCATTAGCACCTAAATATAAACCTTATTTAAGTGTTGTAAAATTTTACGATTCATCAGGTGTTGTTAAACACACTCCGAATGACGGTAACACTCATCATTATGATTTTTACAAAAGTGATACCTTTGATTTTGCAAAAGTTGACGTTATAACAGTTAATGACCTACACTAATGTTTGAACTAAAAAATAAACAGCTTTACATTACAGAGTTATTCGACATTTCGGATAACTACTGTAGCCTAATAAATGATGGAGCAGTTGATTTATTATATAGAGGTACAAACAAATTTGGCTCAAACATTTTAGGCTCTATTTTATTCGAAGATGATGAAAATCTATACTTAAGATATATACATTCAATAGTTTCCGATGAAACACTAAACGATTTTTTAAATAAAAGAATTAGTTTGAGGAGTATTATTTATGATTCAAACTCTGTTTTTATTGTCGACAAAGGTTATAATAATGACATCAAAGATTCAGCCTTAATTCCACTTGAAGACCTGCCTAGCGACTATTTACCATTAGAAAAATCATATTGTCCAAGTTTCGTTAAGCGTAATACTTTTGAATATACATTCAGTCTTAAGGGTGGATTAGCTGATACTCACAAAGCGGAACCACTTATCATGAGTGACACTAATTCTAAAATATATAAACTTCTTAATTCTGCCACAACATTTCTAAACGAATTAGATATTGTACCAAAAATATATTCTGAAGTAGCTTTAGCTGGAAGCTTTCAGCTTAATTTCGAGATATCTTTAAATGAAAAACCAAGCCTTTTTTCAAAATCTTCTAACGATATAAAGACCTTTTTTAGTGAGTTTCTTAATTATATTTTCGACAAACTTCCTGAAGAATCACAGGACGTCTTGAAAAACGAAGAAAAATCCTCGAAAGAGCTAAAATTGCTTTTTGGAGAAATTAAAAACATATATAACAGTCGTAATGTAGTTTTAAATGATGAAACTTTTGAACAAAAAATTATTGATTTAATTACTTACTCAGTTGACTCAATTAAAGACATTGAATATAAAGGATATAACAAAATTGAAATTAGCAATAGACTTCAAAACGGTGAAATTTTACCAATTGCATTGATAAAAACAGACTACTACGAAACAGTAGTTAACAAAATATTTAAACCTGAACAAGAAGAAAAACTAGACGAAATTGTTTTTGATGAAAACCCTAAGGACTATAAAATCCAAGTGTATTCTTTAAATAACGAATCAGGAAATGGAGGTGCATACTTTGTTGTTGACGACAATGTATCAAAAATATCATTACACTTAAAGGGAAAAACTGATTATCACGGTACAGTTTATACCAAAAGTTTAGACGATAAAAATTCAATTGACATACAAGGAATAGGTAAATGGATAAACGGAGTTTTAAAAGAAATTACCGTGAATTTATAAAAAACTACTGCTAAAAGAACTTACAAGAAATTCGCGGTTCAGTGGTTAAATGAAGTTTTGTAGTTTCTATCAAGTTCACTTCTGAAAGACGGTTTTCGTCTCCGAAATTGCTAACTACTTGTAGCTTCGTAACGTTATCACCAATATTGAATTGAATATTATGGTAAATGACTGACTCAAACTTATATATTTAGCTATGGCAATTACAAATCCAAATTACATTGTTATCCGACACAATGTAAATGAATCCGCATTTAAAGATTTGACCGGCGTTAATGCTAACAAATCAACAAAAATGGAGTTATTCCCAATTGAAAATACCCTTTCACCAACTTTTGATGTGGTTGTCACTGTTAAATATCAACTATATAAAGAAAAAGTAGTTGACGAATTTGGGGCACTTACTATAGAAGCTACTTTTGAAATTTCAAATTTTGATAATTCAATCGGAGAGAAGGGGTTATTAATCCTTAATTTAAAAAATATTACAAAACATTCTGAAAAAATATTCAAGGATAAGGCTCCGTACGTAGAAATTGAGCGTCTTAAACATCCTGATTTTGAAAAAATGGCAGAAGAAATAATAAAATCTATAGTTTAATCGGAATTTTACAATTAATTTTTTCGTAGTAAATAGTTTTTTTACTTGCCATTATACAATTAATTCTTTCAAACTCTTCTCTCAATTCATCAGACCATGAGTAACCCTCTGGCAGACTTAGTACTAATGCAATTAGTAATTTATGTAACTTTTCACTCATAATAAACAAAGATATGTGGTGAATTTTATGTATTTTATTATGGGTAAGCTGACTTAAAAATGCTGGATATATTCATTTAACTAAAGAGCTAATAATTAAAACTTTATAGAATAATTACGATATTTAATTTATACTTTAGGATATAATTATCTAATTATGAAAATCTTCTATACTCTTCTACTATTATTTTTAATTTCTAATAACAGTTATTCACAAAATAATTGTGATCAATTGCCTTATAGTTTCTCTAGTTATAACGAAGCTTTAAAGCTTGTTGGCAATGCAAAATTTAGTTTTGTTGATTATTTAAATACCTCTAAAAGTACAGTTATACAAGGAGCTAAATATTATAGCTGTGATAACAAAAGTGGTTTTATGATTATAGGAGTTAACAACCAGCGTTACATTCATCAAGGCGTACCAATTAATGTTTGGAATAATTTTAAAACAGCTGGTTCATTTGGAAGTTTCTACAATATTTACATTAAAAACAATTATCAACTAAGCTTAAAATAGATAAATATGAAAATGAGGATGTTGTTAATGAATATTAGGATGAAAAGTTTAACTTTTATTTTCTTAGTGACTTTTTTTAGCTTTTTAATTTTGTACTCAACGAATATT
>JACMPO010000063.1 GCA_014377455.1 Flavobacterium sp. | reverse complement strand
TATAAAAACCCAATTTACACCTTTAAAGTCCGAGATAAAGAAATTAAAATCGCAACTCATACCGAAAGTTTAGCTCATTCTCAAATTCCAAAAATAGCATTACCAAAATACCAAGCTTGGGGCGATATTTTAAAATGGAATTTACAAGAAAATGTACCTGGTGATTTTCCTTTTACATCTGGATTGTATCCGTTTAAACGAGAAGGAGAAGATCCAAGTCGCATGTTTGCTGGTGAAGGCGGACCAGAAAGAACAAATAAAAGATTCCATTATGTAAGTGCAGGACTGCCTGCAAAGCGACTTTCTACTGCTTTTGATAGCGTGACATTATATGGTAATGATCCTGATTTGCGTCCTGATATTTATGGGAAAATAGGAAATGCAGGAGTTTCTATTTGCTGTTTAGACGATGCTAAAAAATTGTACTCAGGATTTGATTTAAGCCATCCACTAACTTCGGTTTCCATGACAATAAATGGACCAGCTCCAATGTTGCTTGGTTATTTTATGAACGCAGCTATCGATCAAAATTGTGAAAAATATATTAAACAAAACAATCTTGAAGTTGAAATTGAAGAAAAAATTAACGAAATTTACAAGAAAAAAGAGGTTGAACGACCTAAATATAACGGAGATTTACCCGAAAGTAACAATGGTTTAGGATTATTTTTATTAGGAGTTACAGGAGATGAAGTTTTACCAAAATCGGTTTATGATGACATTAAATACAAAACTTTAACTCAAGTTAGAGGAACAGTTCAAGCCGATATTTTAAAAGAAGATCAGGCTCAAAATACCTGTATTTTTTCAACGGAGTTTGCCTTGCGTTTGATGGGCGATGTACAAGAATATTTTATCAAAAAGTCCGTTCGTAACTTTTATTCGGTTTCTATTTCAGGATATCACATTGCAGAAGCAGGTGCAAATCCTATAACTCAGTTAGCATTCACTTTATCTAACGGATTTACTTATGTAGAATATTATTTGAGCCGTGGTATGAATATTAACGATTTTGGTCCTAATTTATCCTTCTTTTTCTCTAACGGGATTGATCCTGAATATGCTGTTATAGGTCGAGTTGCCAGAAAAATTTGGTCAAAAGCGATGAAAAATAAATATGGAGCTAACGAAAGAGCGCAAATGTTGAAATATCATATTCAAACTTCTGGACGATCACTTCATGCTCAAGAAATTGATTTTAATGATATTCGTACCACTTTACAAGCGTTGTATGCCATTTACGACAATTGTAACTCGTTGCATACCAATGCTTATGATGAAGCGATTACAACTCCAACCGAAGAATCTGTACGTCGAGCAATGGCAATACAACTCATTATAAACAAAGAATTAGGTTTGGCTAAAAATGAAAACCCAATTCAAGGATCGTTTATTATAGAGGAATTAACTGATCTTGTTGAAAATGCTGTTTTACTAGAATTTGATCGAATAACTGAGCGTGGTGGGGTTCTTGGAGCCATGGAAACAATGTATCAACGAAGTAAAATTCAAGAAGAAAGTTTGTATTATGAAACATTAAAACATACTGGTGAATTTCCAATTATTGGCGTTAATACTTTTTTGAGCAGTAAAGGTTCGCCTACCGTTTTGCCAGCAGAAGTTATACGTGCAACCGAAGAGGAGAAGCAATTTCAAATTAAAACATTAACTAAACTGCATACTATTCACAAGGATAAAGTGACTGAACAAATTGAGGCATTGCAAAACGCAGCCGTTAAAAACGAAAATATTTTTGAACTATTGATGGAAGCCACAAAATATTGCTCTTTAGGTCAAATAACAGCTGGTTTATTTGAAGTTGGTGGACAATATAGACGGAATATGTAAGCAGAGAACCAATTTCTTTGCAAAAGAAATTGTGTGAATCGCTTATCCCGCTTTTTTAGCGGGATCTAATCCAATAGTTTCTTTGCAAAAGAAATTGTGTGAATCGCTTATCCCGCTTTTTTAGCGGGATCTAATCCAATAATTTCTTTGCAAAAGAAATTGTGTGAATCGCTTATCCCGCTTTTTTAGCGGGATCTATTCAAATAGTTTTCATGAAACCTTTCAGAAATGGAAGGTTTTTACATTTGGTTTGCGACTATTGTCGGAAATTTTAATACATGCTGCACTAGTCCATTTTTTTTCTTTTTCTCTAAAAGTAAGTGGCTCACTTGATCAACCAGCAATAGAGTCATTGACTTTGTTGGTTATGTTTTAGAAACTTGTGGATTTTCATAATTTCTACACCATTTTGTCATTTCGACGATAGGAGAAATCACATTAGTTGCTCGATTTATTAGATTTCTCCTATCGTCGAAATGACAAACAGAAGATTTACTTCAATGAAATATAATGTTTGAAATACCTACAACTTTCTAAAACATAACCAATTTGTTTAACCCAAATTACGTTTTAGCATATTAGTTCAATAAAGTCCTTGCCAAAGTGCTATTTCGCAAGTTAAAAATTGTGACGAAGTTACCGTAAAACATCAAATTTCATAAGACCTAATTTTTCATCCAAGATACTCAGTATCCAATGCCAAAAGAATGTTTTTCAACCAAGATACTCACTATCCAATGCCAAAAGAATGTTTTTCAACCAAGATACTGGATATCTAATGTCAAAAGAATGTTTTTCATCCAAGATACTCGGTATCTAATGCCAAAAGACTATTTTTCATCCAATATACTCGGTATCTAATGCCAAAAGAATGTTTTTTATCCAATATACTCGGTATCTGACGGCAAAAGAAAATTTTTTATGAAAGATACTGCGTATTTAGTATCAAAAGTAATCGGTTTTCCTTTTTTTAATTTTTAATTCGTAATTTTTAATTTTTTTATATATTTGACATATAAACTTTTAAATAAAACAAAATGAAAGAAATCCACAAATTAAATTTATCACGATTGACCGTTTTAGAATTTGGACAACACATTAAAAGCACTTTGCAAAATATCAACTTGCTGGGAGCTGGTTTTATTACCGATGTCGTTTTAACCAGCTATTTATCAAAGCTTAATTTAAAAATGGTTGATTATGACAAGGCGATGTTGCAAATTTCCAAAAGCGACGAAACTGCAAAAATTGTTGAAGCTGATATAAAAAGAGACAACGCCATATCAGCAGCCACAAGGCAATTGAGCGTATTTGAACTATCAGAAAATCCTGCCGAAGTATTGGCATACGAAAGTTTAAAAACCGTTTTTAAAACGTATGGAGGCATACAAAGTTGGAATTTTGAGGAAGAAAGTAACGGTATTGATAATTTAGTGGTCGAGTTAGGCAGTACTAAATATGCCCCACACATTGCACTAGTAAACATGGGCAGTTTCGTTACCCGAATTGACGCTCGAAACACTGATTTCAAAACCCTATTTGACGGTCGTACACAGGAAGTTTCCATAAAAGTGGTTTATGATACAAAAGTCATGCGAAACGATTTAAAAACTAGTAGTGATGATATGAATAATTATGTTTTGAGCATGGCAAAAGCCCAAAACACCGACCAATATAACAGAAGCTTGGATGTGATTAACACGGTGAGAAAATATTATTCGGACTTATTGGCAAAACGCAAACCTGCCACAAAAGATGCCAAAATTGACGAAATACCGCCAATGCCCCCAGCATAAATTTTATATTTATGTCAAAAAACCACTCCAAAAAAAGAGTGGTTTTTGTTTTAAAAAAAACATACATTTAACGCATTACTAATTAAAAATAAAACAACTATGAAAAAATTATTACTTATTCTATTTCTTGGATTTGGAAGTAGCTATGCACAAACACAAATAGGAGCCGATATCAACGGTGAAGCGGCTAATGATAATAGTGGAACTAGTGTTTCCCTCTCGAGTGACGGCACCATTATGGCTATTGGGGCACCCTATAATAATGGTAACGGAAATGGTGCTGGCTCGGTTCGTGTGTATCAAAATACATCAGGAACTTGGACGCAAATAGGAGCCGATATCAACGGAGAAGCGGCTGGTGATGCTAGTGGATATAGTGTTTCCCTCTCGAGTGATGGCACCACTGTAGCTATTGGAGCACCCCTTAATGATGGAAGCGGGAATAACGCTGGTTCGGTTCGGGTGTATCAAAATATATTAGGAACTTGGACGCAACTAGGAGCTGATATCAACGGAGAAGCGGCTGGTGATTATAGTGGGTTTAGTGTTTCCCTCTCGAGTGATGGCACCATTGTAGCTATTGGAGCACCCTATAATGATGGAAGCGGTACTGATGCAGGTTCGGTTCGTGTGTATCAAAATACATTAGGAACTTGGACACAAATAGGTGCCGATATCAACGGAGAAGCGGCTGGTGATGGTAGTGGAACTTATGTTTCCCTCTCGAGTGATGGAACCATTGTGGCTATTGGAGCAATCTATAATGATGGAAGCGGAACTGATGCTGGATCGGTGCGTGTATATAAAAATACATCAGGAATTTGGACACAAATAGGAGCCGATATCAACGGAGAAGCGGCTAATGATCAAAGTGGGCTTAGTATTTCCCTCTCGAGTGATGGCACCGTTGTAGCTATTGGAGCACGCTATAATGATGGAAGCGGAGCTGATGCTGGTTCAGTCCGTGTGTATAAAAATGTAACAGGAACTTGGACACAAATAGGAGCCGATATCAACGGAGAAGCGGCTGGTGATTATAGTGGATATAGTGTTTCCCTCTCGAGTGATGGCACCATTGTAGCTATTGGAGCAATTTTGAATGCTGGAAGTGGAAGTCAATCTGGTTCGGTTCGTGTGTATCGAAATGTATCAGGAACTTGGACGCAACTAGGAGCCGATATCGACGGAGAAGCGGCTGGTGATCAAAGTGGAGTTAGTGTTTCCCTCTCGAGTGATGGCACCATTGTAGCTATTGGATCAGCAGGAAATGATGGAAGCGGAAGTAATGCTGGTTCGGTTCGTGTGTATGGTTTAGCGGCTGTTTTAAGTTCAGATAGTTTTGTGCAAGCTAATTTTATGTTGTACCCAAATCCTAGCAATGGCGTTTTAAATATCTCTTTACAAAACACTTTACAATTAGAAAAAGTAAACTTTTATAACCTGTTGGGGCAACTAGTAAAAACCGCTACAACTACTGTAATTACTACGGCAGACTTAGCAAAAGGCAGCTATTATGTAGAAGTAATGACTACTCAAGGTAAAGCAACAAAACAAGTACTGGTTCAATAAACAAGTGGTTGATTTAATTTGGAAAAGCCCATTTTGCAATGGGCTTTTTGAATATTGATTATAAAATGATTGATACAATAATAGCGAGTGCTCACAGAATTTTTTTAATAAAGGAAACGAAGTTCAGTTCATACCAAAATAAACAGTTACCAATCGAATATGTAAATTTAAATAGCTATTTATTCTAAAAAAAAAGTCCCTTTCGGGACTTTTTCTCATTCATAACTAACCTCAAATTTTTTATTTCATTAATCCTTTTAAAGATTCAAATTGCTTCATATCAATTTTTGAATTTTTCAAAACCGAAATCATCGTCATCGCATCTTCTGGTTTCATATTGTCACCTAAAATCCGTACAACCGCAAAACCGTTATCGCTTTTATTCCCAAAAAGTACAAATTCATTAATATGATTTTCATCACCTACATAACTCACGGATGCACCCTGTTTTCCAGACCCAAACTTCATCAATTGTTTGTAAGTTACCGTATCATTTAAAATCGAAACCACTTTGTCTTTTTCTGTAACATATTGATTTTTATTTTTATCATTTATTTTGAAAGCTAGCAAGTTCATTTTATTAAAAGATGCCAATGTCTTTTTTTCTGTTAAAGATAGTTTTGTCTGATTAATATTGAGTATACTTGGAGAAATGTCAACCGCTACAAATCCAGGCTTTTCCTGATGATCCACAAAATATTTTTGTAAACTTGGTTCCGATTGACAACTTACTAAAAGTAAACATAATAGCATTGTTGTGAAAATTATTATTTTATACATGGCTAGAATTTTTTAATACTATATTGATAATTTACTTTTTACTAGCTTTTTTTAATTCAGCGCCACCAGGTAGTTTCATTTTGTCAGTAAGAACAGAAAGTTCATCTAAATCGAAATTTCCAGATAATGACATTAACACAGTTTGTTCTTTGCCTGAACCTTCTATAAACATTAACAGCTCTTTAATTTGCGAATCTGATGCTCCTGATTTTACATAAATTTTCACATTTTTACCTTTTTCATTAATACGCATTAACTCGTCTAACGATTCAGATTTGATAAATTTATCAGCGGATGCTTTCATCTCGTCTGATTTTTTATCGCTAGAGGTTACAAAAACTTTCAAATTATCTAGCTTTTTAATCAAATTAAGAAATTGTTGCGATTCTTTGTCTTTCAAATCGACTTTACTCATTAACGAAAACATTTTTTTATTTACAATTACCGTGGTAATATCGTCTTGATTATCAAATTTATCAAAAACAGATTGCCCAAAAAAGGTGTTTGAAACTAATGCGAAAACGGTTACTAAAATTAATTTTTTCATTTTTTTAAATTTTAAATTTGATTTATAATCTGAAACTATTTCAGATTTCGATTGATTAATGATTGTTATTCTTTAAAAATTTTATTCTTGGAATATTTATATTCAGATAATATTTCCACACTTTCAATCCCAGTATTGATGTGCCCAGATAATAGAGCCAATGCTTTCTGGGTTTCTTTCATCGCTATTTCTGGATTATCATACGTTCCAAATTCTGATGGATGCACTACTTTTTTATTATCTAAATAAATGAATGTTCCCACTCCTAACAAAATTGCTACGCTTGCTACTGCAGATAGCCATGCAACATATTTTCTTTTCTTTGGTTTTAATACAATTGGAGCTGTAAATTGTTCTTTTTTTGCTTGTTTGAAATACATAAAAACTGGTTTGTAGTGCTTCAAATGTGTTGCTACATTTGACGATTCAAAATAGGTGCGTAACTCAGTTTCTTCAGACGAAGTCGTTTCTCCTTGAAAATATTTTTCTATTAAGCTTTCAATATTAATTAATTCCATAACTGTGTTTTTTTGTCAAATTTTCTCTAATTGTTTTACGTCCTCTTGAAAGTGCAACTCTAATTGCAGTTTCGTTCATATTCATCATTTTGGCAATATCTTCAAATTCATATTGCTCAATATCGCGCATTTGAATTATCATTTTTTGCTGTTCAGGCAATTCATTAATTATTTTTTCAACCCAATTCCAGCTGTCTTTATCTTCAATTTTTTGTTGTAAACTAGCTTCTGTATCTGTATAATTTGAATGAACTAGCGACATATTACTTGCTCGTTTTGATTTTAATTGATCTAGACAATAATTTTTTGTCATCGTCATCGCCATTGCTTCTACACTAGATAGGCTATTTAAATTTTCGTTTTTCGTCCACAATTTTACCATCACTTCTTGTGTTGCATCCTGAGCTTCTTCGGTACTTACTAGCAACCGTTTTGCTAAGCGAAAGACTTTATCTTTAAAAGGATTGATTATATTAATAAAGTCGTTTTGGTTCATTTTGGTCAGATTGATTTGATTTGATTGATGCTTATTTGATGAAGACGAAAGACACTATATTTTGTTACAACAACATTTATTTTTTTTAATTAAAATTTATAATTGAAGTAAAAAACCCTTAAAATTGCTCTTAAGGGTTTACAAAATAAGGTTGAAATTATGTTTTTAAATTATATTTGCCAGTTCGTAAATAAGTAATCCACTTCTAAATTTGGGTTCTATGTAGGTACTTTTTGGTGGCATTATTAAGTTGTTATCTGCTAGTGCTTTGATTTCTGAAATGTCGGATGGGAAAAGCATAAATCCCACTTCAAATTCTCCTTCATCGACTAATTCTTTAATTGTCAAAATGGATTGTTTACCTGGAATATATTCAATTCGCTCGTCATTTCGTAAATCTTGAATTCCCAAAATGGTTTTCAAAACGGTGTTGTATAAAATTTGTGAATCTAAATTATCTAATATGTTATCCTTCGACTGCGCTCGGGAGGACAAAATTGAAGTATTGTTTTTTTGTTTATAAAATAAAGCATAAAAATTTCCGTCAAGATACATTCCAAATTCAAATTTACTTTCGGGTTTCCAGAGTTCCTGATTTTTTATTTTTATAATGAAATTTTTTGCTAATTTTTCAATAAATTCTTCTTTAGAATTTCCATTTAAATCTCGAATAATACGGTTAAATTCATAAATTTTAACCTGACTTTCCGCTATTAAAAAACTCATGAAATAGCTGAGATTCTCATTTTTAGAATTTAAATTTTCATCATATAATAATTCTGCTGATGCTGATCGATGATGTCCATCTGCAATGTAGAGTTCGTGGATTTGTTCAAACTTATTTTGTATCCACTCGATTTCTGAATCTTTATTAATTGTCCAAAGCGTGTGTTTTTCTTTATTTGTAGTTGAAAAATTATAAACAGCTTGCTCTTTTTTTTTATCTAAAATCCATTCATTTAATTCCTGATTATCTGGATAAGTTATCAATACTGGCTCGGTATTAAAACCTGTTTGATTTAAATAATCTTTGAAATACTCAACCCTATATTGTAAGGTATCTTCGTGTTTTTTTATTGTATTATTTTTATAATTCTCAATAGAAGTTCCAGCTACAATTCCTATGAACGAGTGATTTTTAGATTTTATTTCATATAAATATAAAATGGGTTTATCTTCTTGAACAAAAACTCCCTCGGTTTTAAAATCCTGATATTTGTGTAAAACACCTTTAAATCGCTTGTCTAAAGTTATTTTTTGAGAATGGATATAAGCTGGATTGATGACATGCAAAAATGAATACGGGTTAAAATCCAACCAAGATGCTAACTCTGCTGGCGAATAATCATCATAATTTCGACAAGTTACTAAACTAACTTTATCTGGTGTAGGTCTTACAGCTTTAAAAGGAATTATTTTTGACATTTAGATTTTGTTGGAAGTTTGTGGTTTATAGTTATTAGTTAACGCAGAAACTGTTTTGAAACGTTTTCTGCTTTTTTATTTTCACTATAATCATAAAACCCTTCGCCTGATTTTACTCCTAGTTTTCCAGCCATTACCATATTTACAAGAAGTGGACATGGAGCATATTTTGGATTTTTAAAGCCGTCGTACATTACATTTAAAATGGATAAACATACATCTAGTCCAATGAAATCTGCCAATTGTAAAGGTCCCATAGGATGTGCCATTCCAAGTTTCATAACGGTATCGATTTCATAAACTCCGGCAACTGAATTGTATAATGATTCTATTGCCTCATTTATCATTGGCATTAAAATTCTGTTGGCTATAAAACCTGGATAATCGTTTACCTCTGTTGGTGTTTTTCCAAGTTTTATTGATAAGTCCATTATAATTTTAGTAACCTCGTCAGATGTAGAATAACCTCGAATTATTTCAACTAATTTCATGATAGGTACTGGATTCATAAAATGCATTCCAATTACACGTTCTGAATGTATAACTTGAGAAGCAATTTGAGTAATAGATATAGAAGAGGTATTGGTTGCTAAAATTACATTATGATCACAAACTTCACTCAATTGCTTGAAAATTTGAAGTTTTAAAGAAACATTTTCGGTAGCTGCTTCAACAACTAAGTCACAACCTAAAACGCCATCTTTAAGATCTGTATAAGTAATAATTTTTTGAATAGTTTTATGTTTTTGCTCATCAGAAATAGTTGCTTTTGCCACCATTCTGTCTAAATTTGATGCAATAGTTGCCATTCCTTTTTCGAGCGATTTTTCTGAAACATCTATTAGTTTAACAGTAAATCCACTTTGTGCAAAAGTGTGAGCGATTCCGTTTCCCATTGTGCCTGCACCTATAACAGCTATTGTTTGCATATTGAACTTGTTTGAAATTTTATATTTAAATAATGGTTTAGAATTTTTAATTATCTGATGTCTGAGTTATATAAAAAAATTAACCGCAATGTTGCAGATTAATTTTCATTTTTAATTTGCGAATTTGCGAATGAATAATCTAATCTAAATTGCATTAACAATTGAGGCAAAATCATCTGCTTTTAACGCAGCGCCACCAATTAATCCTCCATCTACATCTGGTTTTCCAAATATTTCTTTGGCATTATCTGGTTTTACACTTCCACCATATAAAATCGAAACGTCTTCGGCAATATCACTACCAAAAGTATTTCGAACAGTTTCTCTTATAAAAGCATGCATTTCCTGAGCTTGTTCTGGACTTGCTGTTTCACCAGTTCCAATTGCCCAAACGGGTTCGTATGCTAAAATTATTTTGGACCAAGAATCTTTTTCAATATGAAATAATCCGTCACGCAACTGATTTTCAACTATATTGAAATGTTGCTTGTTTTGACGCTCTTTCAATTCTTCACCAAAACAAAAAATAACAGTCATATCATGAGTTAATGCAGTCAATACTTTATTGGCAATTATATTATCAGTTTCTTTAAAAATTGATCGTCGTTCAGAATGTCCTAAAATTACTGTATTTACTCCTACACTTTTTAGCATATCTGCCGATATTTCTCCTGTGTAAGCACCATTTTCATTTTGATGCATGTTTTGTGCCGCAACTGTGATGTTTGTAAACTCCAAATGATCTACCGCCGAAGCTAGGTTTATAAAAGTTGGTGCTACAATAACGTGAACCTCTTTATCATTTGGGAGTTTGTCAATTAATTCATTCAATAAATCTTCAGTTTCTTCTGAATTTTTATTCATTTTCCAATTGCCAGCAACAATTTTATTTCTCATTTTTATTTGGTTATTTCTATATTAATTTTATCAAAATCAGTTTCTATAGCACGATATAAAACTACTTTTCCTTTTTTATTAATTACAATATATCTTGGAATCCAGTCTAAATCTATCGATTTTCCGAAACTTCCTTTCATTCCAGATTCGTCATTTACCCAAAAATGTTGTCCTTTTAAATCATGTTTTTCAATACCTGTTTTCCATTTATCGGCTGTTTTGTCCATTGATATAAAAACGTAGGCAACATTGGGATTTGATGCTTGTAGTTCCTTCATTTTTGGCATTGCTTTAACGCAATCGCCACACCAAGAAGCCCAAATTTCAACCACTACAGTTTTACCTTTGTTAGCATCAATTACACTTTGAAAAGTAACTTCTTTTCCATCTAAATTTGTTAATTTTCCATTTAATGCTTCACTGGAAAACTCTTTTTTTTGTGAATTACATGATACAGTTCCAAAAGCAACTGCCAATAACATTATCAACTTTTTCATAATTATAATTTTTAAGTTTATGCAATTTAATTATTTTTCAATTCTTTGAAAGGCGTATTCACGATGGTCTCAAATTCTTTTTGATTAAATTTATTATCTTCAATCCCAGTGTAATATTTAATTTGATTTCCGTTCCAAAGATATTTTACTCCAGGAGTTTGATTGCCATTACCAAGAATTTTCCAAAAAGGAATAATTTCTACTATTTTGTATGGATAAGTTGCTCCTGCAAATTTGAAGAATTCTGGAATTAGATAATCTTCTTCATTCATAAAAAGAATTTTAATATCTGGAAAATTTTTATTTTTTTGTTTCAGTTCAGTAAGTTCTTTTGCAACTTCTCGACAATGATCGCAACCAGGAACAAAATAACATAGAATTTTTTTGCCATTATCTATCGTTGCAAAAAAATGACTATTACCAGATTTGATTTTTTTAGGCTCATCGTTATTTTCAGCAATAACCGCAACTTTTTTCAAAGTGTCTTTTACAATTGTTTTTTGATTTAATTGTGGAATTACACTGTCAGTAACAGCTGCTTTAATTTCGTCTTGAATGGAATCAGTTTCTATTTCTGCAGGTGTTGCAATAGAATATTTTGAAGCTGGAGGTTGAATAGGAGCAACCATAAAAATTCCAAGGATAGTTGAAAACAAAACTGTTGTCAATATCCAAAAATTACCTTGATTGATTCTGTTAGGTAAAATATTATATAGATATACTAATAAAAAAATCGCCACAATATTTTTGATAATTGCTTCTACTGGTGTCATTGGTAATAGTTCCCCAAAGCATCCACAATTTCCTGTATTTCCGCCTACTAGATACGTAACATACGTTAAATGTCCTACAAAAACTAAAAGCATTAATGTGGTAACTGGAACCAAAAACTTTTTAAGAAAATTATTTTGTAAAATCAAAAATCCTAATGCTAATTCAATACCAATTAAAATGCGTGAGAAGTAAGGTGCAATTTTTTCAGAAAAACCAAGTGTATAAAGCTGTTTTACTTCAAAAGTTGAAATAGCAAAATAGGGTGAAGGATACATTTTTGCAATGGCAGAAACTATAAACAATAACGAAATTATAATCCTAATTGCCCACGAAATGCTCGTTTTTTTTGATTCCATTTTAGAAGTTTATAGCTACAAATATAGATAACAATATTTGTTTCAATTGTTAATGAAGTGTTATTGTGCAAATTTCATAAGAATTAATGCAAAAACTGAATAGTTAATCATGTCTTGATAATTAGCATCTATTCCTTCTGAAACCACAGTTTTCCCTTTGTTATCTTCAATTTGTTTAACCCGTAATAATTTTTGTAAAATCAAATCGGTTAGTGAACTTACGCGCATTTCGCGCCAAGCTTCGCCATAATCATGGTTTTTGTCTTCCATTAAAGCTTTAGTTAAAGCTACTTTATCATCATAATAATCAACAGCTTGCTTTAAATTTAAATCTGGTTGATAAGCAATTCCGTTATCAAATTGTATGAGTGCCATAATGCAATAATTGATAATTCCAATAAATTCTCCCGTTTCATCTTCAGCAATTTTTCGGATTTCGTTTTGTTGCAAACTTCTTATTCGTTGTGCTTTAATATAAATTTGATCGGTAAGCGACGGTAATCTCAAAATCCGCCATGCACTTCCATAATCGGTCATTTTTTTTATAAATAAATCACGGCAAATGCTAATTACTTTATCGTATTCTTGTGATGTATTCTTCATAAAAACTATATTTGTATTAAGTTTTCAAAAGTACAGATTTTTCTCTGATATCAAAATCTGAAAACCCAAAAGTAATGACGCTTAATTGCCGAGGTAAACTTATTGATTTAGAAATCCCAAAAGTAATGGGGATTTTGAACTGTACTCCAGATTCTTTTTATGATGGTGGAAAATATAAAAATGAAGAGGAAATTCTAATTCAAGTAGAAAAAATGCTTATAGACGGCGCCACATTTATTGATCTTGGAGCGTATTCAAGTAAACCAAATGTTGCTTTTGTATCCGAAAGTGAAGAATCAAGCCGATTGCTTCCAGTGATTGAATGTATTTTAAAAAATTTTCCCGACACTTTACTCTCAGTAGATACTTTTAGAAGTGAAGTAGCACGAAAAAGTATTGAAAGTGGCGCTGTAATTATAAATGATATTTCTGGAGGAAGTTTAGATGAAAATATGATGCAAACTGTTGGAAATTTGAAAGTTCCTTACATTATGATGCACATGAAAGGCAATCCGCAAACGATGCAATTCTTAGCCAATTATGAAAGCATTGTAAAAGAAATGTTGTTTTATTTTTCTGAGAAAATAAGTCAAGCTAGAGGTTTCGGGATTAATGATATAATAGTAGATCCAGGTTTTGGATTTGCAAAAACGCTGCATCATAATTTTGAAGTGATGCAAAAATTAGAATTATTACAATTTTTAGAAGTACCACTTTTAGTTGGAATTTCTCGAAAATCAATGATTTACAAAACATTGCAAACAGATGCTCAAAACAGTTTAAATGGCACCACTTTTTTAAATGCAATTGCACTTCAAAAAGGAGCCAAAATTTTGCGTGTTCATGATGTGAAAGAAGCTGTAGAATGTGTAAAATTGTTTGAAAATTTGAAAAATAATTAGTTATAGATTTACAAAATGTACGCAATACTTGATATTGAAACTACTGGAGGACAATTTAATGAAGAGGGAATTACTGAAATTGCCATTTATAAATTTAATGGACACGAAATTGTAGATCAATTTATTAGTTTGGTCAATCCAGAAAAACCCATTCAACCATTTGTTGCTAAACTTACTGGAATAAATAATGCTATGTTAGTTATGGCTCCAAAGTTTTTTGAAGTTGCTAAACGCATTATCGAAATTACTCAGGATTGTATTATTGTAGCTCATAATGCGTCGTTTGATTATCGTATTTTAAGAACAGAGTTTAGACGCTTGGGTTTTGATTTTCAATCGCACACTATTTGTACAGTAGCATTATCTCAAAAATTATTGCCTGATCAAATGTCGTATAGTCTTGGAAAACTTGTTCGTGCGCTCGGAATTCCAATGGCAGATCGTCACAGAGCAAGTGGAGATGCACTTGCCACAGTGAAATTATTCAAAATGTTACTCGATAAAGATATTGAAAAAGTAATTGTAAAAGATTTTATTAAACTTGAAGTTGAAAAAGGGATTCCTCCAAAACTTTTAGATATTATTGCTGGATTACCAAGTAAAACTGGAGTTTATTACATTCATAACCAAAAAGGAAACCTCATTTATATTGGCAAAAGTAGAAATATAAAAAAACGGGTTAACCAGCATTTTACGGGAACTACAACCAAATGCAAAAAAATTCAAAATGAAGTTTTTACGGTGACTTATGATGAAACAGGAAGCGAACTTATTGCACTTTTAAAAGAAAGTGAAGAAATAAAAGTGAACAAACCAATTTATAATAAAGCATTGTCTAAAACTTTATTTAGTCACGCTTTGTATGCCGTGAAAGATGTTCATGGTTACTTAAATTTAAAGATTGAGAAAACAGATGGTCGAAAAAAAGAAATTACAGCATTTACCTCTTTAAATGAAGCAAAAAGTGCTTTGTTCCGAATTACAACCCATTATAATTTATGTCAAAAATTAAACGGATTATTTGAAACTAAAAATGATTGTTTTCAATTTAAAATAAAAGAGTGTAATGGCGCTTGTATTGGGAAAGAATTAGCAGAAATTTATAACGAAAGGGTTAAAGAATTTATTGATGACACTAGCTTTGAGAGTAACAATATGATTATTATAGATCGTGGTCGAAATGTGAATGAACGCAGTGCAATTTTGATTGAAAATGGAATTTACATGGGATATTGCTTTTATGATTTGAATTATCAAATAAATAATAGTACCATTTTGAAAACCATTTTAATTCCGATGCAAAACAATCGCGATTCAAAAAATATCATTCAAGCTCACCTTCGACGAAGTAAACATGTAAAAATCATTAAATTTTAGACAAAATCATTTTGAATTATTTGATTACCATTATTGGTCCTACGGCTATTGGCAAAACGGCTTTGAGTATTTCGCTTGCTAAACATTTTAATTGCGATATTATTTCGTGCGACAGTCGGCAATTTTTTAAAGAAATGAATATTGGTACTGCGGTTCCGTCAAAGGTTGAACTTGCTAGCGCAAAACATCATTTTATTCAAAATAAATCTATTTTTGAACCCTACACAGTCGGACATTTTGAGAAAGAAGTTATTGCAAAATTAGACGAATTATTTAAAGAAAATCCCATTCAAATTTTAGTTGGCGGTTCTGGATTGTATGTTGATGCAGTTTTAAAAGGATATGACGAATTTCCAGAAATTCAATCTAATGTACGAACGCAAGTACAATTAAATTATGAACAATTTGGTCTTTCTTATCTGCAAGAAAACTTAAAAACTTTAGATGCCAATTATTATAATTTTTTATCAAAAACTAATCCACAAACATTACAAAATCCCCAACGGATGATGCGATTTGTGGAAGTATGTTTAGGAAGTGGCATGCCTTACAGTTTCTTTTTGAATAAAGAAAAAGTAAGCAGAAATTTTACTCCTATACTTATTGGAATTGAGGCAGATCGATCTATTATTTATAAAAGAATAAACGAAAGGGTAGAAGCAATGATGCAAAATGGATTACTAGATGAAGTAAAAAATTTGTTACCATATCAAAATTTAAACGCTTTACAAACTGTAGGTTATTCAGAATTATTTCAGTTTTTTGAGGGTAAAATTTCATTAGAAACTGCCGTAGAAGAAATTAAAAAAAATACGAGACGATTTTCAAAACGTCAACTTACTTGGTTTAAAAGATTGGAAAATGTTACTTGGTTTGATTACTTGTCTGACATTCAATTAATTTTAAATGAAATAACCTCTAACATGAAGATAACTTAAGTAAACTTATCTCTTTATTTTGTTCTACTCTAACTTTGTTTTTATAGATTAAATCGGCATGCTGGGATTGTTCTATAAGTCTTCCTCTTTATTTTCTGGTGTGTTGCTCTATTAGCGCAAACCCAAATCGCAATACGGAGAGTATCTGTAATACAAACTAAACAACAACTTCTTTAAAAACTGCTTTCTACGACTTGAAAAGCTTGTTTTTAAGCTCCTCTTTTTTTACAAACTTCAACTTTAATCCAAAAATAAACCTCGCTTAAATTGGCTTAAACGAGGTCGTGTTATATTCATTTTTTTTAAACTTTTATATTTGGAAGGGTAGCGCAACAGCTACGGCTGTTGGCAGTAGTGGCTTTATTTTATTTTACAAAGCTTGGATTCCACTTTCATATCTTCCAAACTTGTAATTAAGGTTGCGCAATTATTTTCAACTTTGATTATTTTTACATTTAATCCACCTTTAGAGTTCATATACAAATCTGTTTCATCACATTTGTTTTTGATTGTGTCAATCATCAAATTATATTCACAGTCATTTATCCATCTTATTTTGAAAATTTTTGGACCGCTAATTTTCTTTCCACTTTCTAAGGCATAAGTATCTTCTGTTTGGAATTCAGAATTCCTTTTGATTATATACTTTCTTTTACTTTTTGAATTTACCAATTCAAATTTTCCACTTTTAAAATCGCTGCACTTTAAACTGTTTTTACTGCAATTTTCGTTTTTCGAAAAAAGGAGAAAGATTGATAAAAAAAATATTGATTTCATTTGATGTGTGTTTGTCCATTACTGCTAACTTTCCGCCGCTTCTCGTAGTTGCGAGCTTCGGAACTTTTTATTTTCCGTTAAAGATAAAAATTCTTGCGAAACGTAAACGTGGACTTACAACAAAATTCGCAATTGCGAGAAACGGCTTTTAGTGGCTGGCCTTTATTCTAAATACAGTTTAAATGTATAATATTTACCTTCTTTAGATTGAACCCATGCGGAATAATAGTTTTGACCTTTTCCATATATTCCATATTTGAACTCTTCGCCTTTTACACTAAGATTCTTTCGCATCTCATTATTGCTTTCTATAAACTTTAGAACAAAGGTTGATTCTGATGTTTTTTTAAATTCTAATTTTGAGGAACTTCCGTCTTCAAATTTTTCACTCCAAAGATTTGAATCACGATTTACCATCGCAATTTTTCCATCATATTCTTTATAGTGTAATTTTTTAAACAAAAAGAAGTTTTTTAATTCACTTTCGCTAATTTCTGATTCTGGCTTTAAATCTGACATTCCCCAATCACTTTTGTTTTCTTCTAACTTTGACATTAAAACCACGAAAGTGTTGCAATTTTTTTGAAGACGATAGTAAACAAGATCCATTAGCGAATCAGATTTTGACTTGGTGTCAATTTTATAATGTGTGTAAAAATCTGGCATGTGATTTTGTAAAACTCCTTGGAATTTTAATTCATCAAGAGAATCAAATTTTTCTAATGATTTACATATTTGAATATTAAGAGAATCTATTTGCAGAATACTTTGCGATTCAGCCGAAATAGCGAAAAATAAAATTAGAATTGATATTGTTCTTTTCATATGATTTTTTTTAGCCTTGCCACTAACTTGTATATACTCGCTACAAAGTAGCATATTACTTTCCAAATATAAAAAAATTAAATATAGTACAAATCATCAAATGTACTTTTAATTTGTTGAATACTTTTTGTGCTTACATGAGTATAATGGTAAATTATGAATTGCAACGATTTTCTTCTAAACCGCCAAATTTGACGTTCTCGACGTCAAATTTGGCGTTATACAACGTCAAACTTGGGGTTCTCGACGTCAAATTTGGGGTTACCCAACGTCAAATTTGGCGTTATTAGGTCTTTTTTAGATAAAAAAAATACCCTTTCAATTATTTTGAAAGGGTAGTAAACGGATTGTAATAGTATCATTATTATGCTGGTGGCGTATCGGTTGCTGGTTTATTAACCGTTCCTGTTCTGTTAAAGAATTGAGACAATTCGTTAACTTTAGTTTCAAAACCTGGCGTTTTACTCCCGGCTTTGTACTGACTGTAGCCATAATCAGTTAATGACGCTTGATAATTATCAAAATCGTGTAGCACTTTGGTGTTATCCAAACTAGTTAATAAACTTTCCAATCTCACCATCATGGCTTGAATGAAAGCTCTTGCAACTTCCAAGAGACCGTCAGACTGGTCTGATTTGCTCTTGCAACTTCCAAGGGATCGTCAGACTGGTCTGATTTGCTCTTGCAACTTCCAAGAGACCGTCAGACTGGTCTGATTTGCTCTTGCAACCTCCAAGAGACCGTCAGACTGGTCTGATTTGCTCTTGAAACTTCCAAGGGATCGTCAGACTGGTCTGATTTGCTTTTGCAACCTCCAAGAGATAGTCAGACTGGTCTGATTTGCTCTTGCAACCTCCAAGAGACTCACCTGCTTCAATTGTAGGTTCATCAAACTATCATCAAAGAACTTTTGCTAATCTAACTTACTTTTTTGACAAAAAATTAGAGGAAACCCTAATTGAGTTAAGGATTTTAACCCATTGTGTAATTCATTTTCTTTTTGAATTGAAAAATTTGAGAAATATTTAATAAATCATCAAACCGCCTTTTTATCTGTTACTTTAATTTCTATAGGGAAACCTAGCGCCGCGATGCATTATAAAAAAGATACGTATCAACTTAATGTTGAAATAACCATTAGGATAAAAGAGGATTAACAAAAACCTCGTTTAAGTGGCTTAAACGAGGTTGGTTTTTGTATTTATTCTGAATATTTAGTTATAATTTTTCTACATCAACATAAAAATGGTCTGTCAAAACTGAAATTTCATCTAAATTATTTACTTTAATTTTTAATTTTTGCCAATTATTTTTACCATTTAATCTAGTAATTTTTGCTTCAAAAGATATAGCAACAGGCATTTCAAAATTTTGTTGGTCAGTTTTCCATCGGTACTCTAAATATTTTTTGGTTCGTTTTAATTCTAAAATTGGAATGTTTTTAAAACGCAAATACTGATTGAATACTGATGTTAAATTCAGTCCAGATTCTTTATTAAAAAAAGTAATTACAGTTTCGGTATCAATTATTTTATGTTTAAAAGTTGTTGCGTAATTATATAGCAATTTCCACCATTTTTCGTCATTATTAATGATATGTCGTATGGTATTTAAAAGCAATGCCCCTTTGTAATACATATCGCCTGAACCTTCTTTATTTACGCCGTATTTACCAATTATTGGTTCGTCATTTCTAACATTTCCTTTAAGTCCGTTAGTATATTTTTGAGATTTCTCGTAACCATATTGACATTCTAGATAAACACATTCAGTATACATTGTAAAACCTTCATGAATCCACATATCAGCAATATCGCGAGAAGTAATACTATTCCCAAACCATTCGTGTCCACTTTCATGGACTATAATATAATCAAAAAGCAATCCAATTCCTGTGCCAGAAAGATCACTACCTAAAAAACCATTTTTATATTTATTTCCATAAGATACAGCACTTTGATGTTCCATACCTAAATAAGATGTTTCAACAAGTTTATACCCATCATTTGCAAATGGATATTCCCCAAACTTCGATTGAAAACAAGTTAACATCAACTTTGCTTCTTCAAAATGTTTTTTGGCTTTTTCTTCGTTTTCTTTTAAAACATAATAATCCAAATCCAAATTATTTAAAGCATCATGAATGTGAGCATAATCAGCAATATTAACAGTTATGTCATAGGTGTTTATTGGATTTTTTACTTCCCAATCCCAACGTGTGTAACCGTTTTTCAAACCTTCGTTACCAATAAATCTTCCGTTGGAAACATCCATCAGTCCGTTTGGAACAGCTACTTTAATTGTAGCGCCATTATCGGGTTCATCGCTTTGCGAATCTTTACAAGGATACCATAAACTAGCACCAGTTCCTTGACAGGCAACGCCAACCCAAGGTTTTCCGCTTTTATCTTTGTTGAACGTGAATCCGCCATCCCAAGGTGCTCTTTTAGCCACAATTGGTTTTCCTGAATAGTAAAATCGAAGTTTTTGGTTTTCACCAGATTGTAATTGAGAATCAAAATTTATGAAAACGGCATTATATTCTCTTTTATATTGCAGGATATGTTTATTGAAAACAATGGAATCTATTTTCATATTATCAAATAAATCCAATTGAATTTTAGTAGTATTGCTAACCACTAGAAATGAAATTTCGTTAAATCCTGTAATAGATTTTTCTTCGATATTAATTTTGATGTTTAAATCGTATCGAGTTACATCAAAACATGTTCTTTCAATACGTAAACCGCCTTGCAAAGTATCTTTACGAGTTGTGTTTTGTGAAAAAACTGTTGAAGTAATAAATAAAAATAAAGTAAATAGGAGTGAAGTTGTTTTCATAATTTCAAAAGTAGGAAAAGATTTCAAAATATAGTAAAACTCCAAATTTTATTATTCCTGAATGCTTACTTGAGAAAATAAATGGAGCTTTATTATAATTTATTACATAAAAAAATGCGACTTTTTAGGCCGCATTTAATTGTTTAATTAGGGTATTTATTTATACCTTTCCAAGTGTGTATAATTGTTCCATTGTTGGAGATTTACTTCCACCAGCGGGTTCTAAAGTAATTCCAAAGGCTTCGGCGCCCGAAGTACCTTGAACTGCAAACATTTTATTGTTATTTCTAGAAAAATTATCTAATAATCCGATGCTTGTGGGCGTCAAAACTGGACTTAATTTTAGTGACCAAATTTGATATACTTTACCATCTGGAGGTTCTGGAAGTCCTGTCGCATCTACAAACACTGTTTGGGTTTCTTTATTCCAATACACTTTTGCGAATGATGTTGGCGAAACTGCTTGACCACCAAGAGTTACAACTGTATTTTTAGTATCTCTAACAATGTTTAATGCAGTTGCTGTTTCTTTATTTTTAAACTCTAAATCAACTACTGATTTTTGTAAATTTGATTTTTCTGTTTGCACATTTGCTAGTAAAGTTTGACTTTCATTTAACTTATTGTATTGGTAACCAACTCCAAGAAGCAAAGCAACTGCTGCTGCCCAACCCAAATATTGACCTACATTAGATCGTGGCTTCATCTCGACAACCTTACTGTATTTCAGTTCTAATTTAGCTTTAATTTTCTCAAAATTTTCAGCAGATATGACTGGTGAAAAACTACTTGATAAATTGAGTATAGCTTTTTCTATAGCGACAATTTCGTTAAAAATATCTCGATTGGACTTCGCTAACTCACTAATTTCTTTAGTTTCATTTTCGTTTAATATTCCATAAACGTAAAGTTCTAAATTTCCGGATTCTATATATTGTTGTATGTCCATTTATACTTTTAAATAATTTCGTAAATCGTTAATACAATTTCTATTTTGTGTTTTGACTGTACCAAGCGGAATTTCAAGTTCGTCTGAAGCTTCTTGCTGTGTGTATCCTTGAAAGAATAATAACTCTATAAGTTGAATACATTTGGGCTTTAACTTTTTAACAAATTCTTGAATTCCTATAGTATCGATCCTATTGGTTAACTTGTTACTGTCATCCAATAAATGTACGAAATTATCTGAAGATAGGTTTTTCTGGCTATTGTTAAAGGCTTTAGAGCGCAACTTGTCGATAGCTGTATTGCGCGCTATATTTAGAATCCAAGTATAAAATCGGCCTTTAGTGTCATTATAGGATTCAATGTTTTTCCAAATTTTCACGAACACTTCTTGCAAAACATCCTCGGCTTCTTCCTGCTCTTTTATTAAATTACTAATCACCGAAAAAAGACTTTTGGAATACATATTATATAAAGTAGTAAACGCTTTATCGTCCTTTTTTAAAATTAACGGAAGTATATCTTCTTGTGTCATGGATAAATTTTATTTAAACAAATTTATAAAATCTATTCAATTACGCAAGTTTTACAGCCATTTTATCTAAAAAAATAATATTAAAATACTATAATTTAATGACGTTTTTTTTTAATTTAAAGGATTAAAATCTAAAAATGATAAACAATTGTTAATTAATTTTTGAATTCAATAGTAATAGTATCTCGGTATTTTAAACCTAAAAGACTAATTGCCGAGCCAATTTTGGATGGATTACTTCTGAAAATTGCTATTTCTAAAAAACCAGCCTCGTTAAAAATTGCGAGTTTTTGTCCTTCGTAATCTTTGATAGGAAAGTTTACTGAAATACCAATATCAGAATATTTAGCAAAAATAGTTTTGATTTCTTTATTTCTAAACTTTATTTTATAAGGTCTGGAATTTGCTATTTCCAGGAAAATTTTCTTAGATATGTTAGTAATTGCGTTACCAAAATGATCAAAATAGACTATATACCCAATTATCGAATTTGCTTCAGTAGAAACTACAGGTTGCATCTCGGTTACTTCTTTTATATCGTTAATTTCTTTACCTATTACATTAAGAAGTCCGCCTTTTGCCAGATGACACGCCACTTTGGTAAACAAATCTAAATCGGTTGCATCGGGCAATAATCGATCATGAATGTTTATGGCAACCATTTTTTGAGGTCTAATTTTCTGAATTAAAATACTCAAAATCCCATTATCTGCACAAATAAAATAATGATCATTCCATTGAATCGCTAAATGCTGCGTTTCTCTATTTCGTTCGATATCAACCCCTATCAAATGTACAGTACCTTTTGGAAAACTGGAATATGCTGCATTTATAATATAACTAGCTTCGGAAATATTAAACGGATCAATTTCATGTGATATGTCAATAATTATGGCTTGACCAAACTCAGATAATAACTTTCCCTTTAATGCGCCCACAAAGTGGTCTTTCAATCCGTAATCAGTAGTAAGTGTAATTATTGACATAAAATTGTTTATAACTAATTGCGAATTCTAATTATAAAATTCAGTAAATTTGGTTGTATGCAAAGCTACTAATTATTAGCAAAAATTAACATAAAAAAAATCTCAATTTGAACGAACGTATTATTGAATTACACGACATTGCACCAAAGGAATTTTGGGGTGCTCAAGACACTCATCTTGAAACTATTAAAAAATATTATCCTAAATTAAAGATTGTGGCTCGTGGTACCACAATTAAAGCCTTTGGAGAAAAGGAAGTTTTAGACGAATTTGAAAAACGATTTAACCGACTGATGTTGCATTTTACGAGATACAATACTATTGATTCTAACGTAATTGATCGTGTAATTCAAGGTGATTCTCACGAAGAGCAACGTATGCCCGATCATGATAAAATTTTGGTTCATGGAATAGGAGGTAAGCTCATTAAGGCAATGACGCCTAATCAGCAACGGTTAGTCGAATCGGTTTTTAAAAATGATATGGTTTTTGCTGTTGGTCCAGCTGGAACCGGAAAAACCTATACTGGAGTTGCTCTTGCTGTGAAAGCCTTGAAAGAAAAGCAAGTAAAACGAATTGTTTTAACAAGACCGGCTGTTGAAGCTGGAGAAAATTTAGGTTTTTTGCCCGGAGATTTAAAAGAAAAATTAGATCCCTACATGCAACCTTTATATGACGCATTGCGCGATATGTTACCACCTCAAACGCTTGAAGATTATATTCTAAAAGGAATTATCCAAATTGCGCCTTTAGCATTTATGCGCGGTCGAACGTTGGACAATGCATTTGTGATTTTAGATGAAGCTCAAAATACAACCCATTCTCAAATGAAAATGTTTTTAACACGTATGGGAAAGAATGCAAAGTTCATCATAACAGGCGATCCAGGACAAGTGGATTTGCCTAGACGAACGATTTCGGGACTTAAAGAAGCAATTTTAGTTTTAAAAGATATCGAAGGCATCGGAATTATTTATTTAGATGATAAGGATATTGTACGTCACCGATTAGTGAAAAAAGTTATCGATGCTTACAAACAGATTGAAAATAATGACTAAAATCATGTTGGTCGAATTAGATAATCAAATTATAAAATCATTGGAATTAAATAAGTTGTGCAATCCAAAAATTGTCTCTAAATTTAACTATTGTTTTTTAATATGACACAAGTTGAAGTAGAAGAAGAAAATAAAGCACTAGCCAGAGAATACAAAGAATTGCTTCGGATAAGTTATCAGACACTAACTGTGGAAGATAAAAAACTAATTCGAAAGGCATTTGATGTGGCTGTTGATGCTCATAAAGACCAACGAAGAAAATCGGGTGAGGCGTACATATTTCACCCAATTGGTGTTGCAAAAATTGTAGCTCAAGAAATTGGACTTGGTCCTACAAGTATTGCAGCTGCATTAATGCACGATGTTGTAGAAGATACTGATATTACAATTGCAGATATTGAACGAATGTTCAACCCAAAAATTGCACAACTTGTAGAAGGACTTACAAAAATTTCGCAAGTAAAAAAGGAAATGAACGTTTCGATGCAAGCCGAAAATTTCCGTAAAATGTTACTCACTTTAAACGATGACGTTCGCGTAATACTGATTAAAATAGCAGATAGGTTGCATAATATGCAAACCATGGATTCCATGCCCGATTACAAGCAAGTCAAAATTGCTTCCGAAACCCTTTATATTTATGCACCATTAGCCCACAGATTGGGTTTATACAATATCAAAACTAAGCTTGAAGATTTAGGACTCAAATACACTGAACCAAGAATTTTTAATGAGATTGTTAGCAAAATAAAGGAAACTAAAGAAGAGCAAGATGAATATATCAAATCGATTTCTGATGTTTTAAAAAAATCGATGGATGAAGAAAATGTGGAGTTTACTATTAAGGGTAGACCAAAATCTATATATTCCATAAGACGTAAAATGGCGGCTCAAAATGTGACTTTTGATGAAGTTTACGACAAATTTGCCTTACGGATTATTTACAAATCAAATTTGCATGACGAAAAATTTCTAGCTTGGAAAATTTATTCCATAGTTACCGATCATTATCGTCCAAGTCCAAGTAGGCTAAGAGATTGGATTTCATCGCCAAAATCTTCTGGTTACGAAGCACTTCACATTACCGTAATGGGTCCAAAAGGTCGCTGGGTAGAAATTCAAGTTCGCAGTGAACGTATGGACGAAATTGCTGAAAAAGGATATGCTGCACATTACAAATATAAACAAGGTGCAACCGAAGAAAGTGGACTGGATGTATGGCTCAATTTGTTAAAAGAAGCACTTGAAAATTCTGAAACAAATGCAGTAGATTTTGTTGAAGATTTCAAAATGAATTTGTATGCAAAAGAAATTTTTGTATTTACACCTAAAGGAGAAATAAAATCCTTGCCAAAAGGAGCAACCTCGCTAGATTTTGCTTTTAGTATTCACTCAGATATAGGAATTAGAACTAGAGGAACTAGAGTTAATGGAAAATTAGTACAACTAAATCATGAATTAAAAAGTGGAGATCAAGTTGAAATTATAACATCGATAAATCAGAAACCAACATTACATTGGCTTGAATATGTTACCACCTCGAGAGCTAAAAATAAAATACGAAATGTTTTAAACGACGATACCAAAAAAATAGCAGAAGAAGGTAAAGAGTTATTAACCAGAAAATTAAAACATCTTAAAATCACTTTAAGTGAAAGTGTTATAAACGAATTAGTAAACTTTTTTAAATTAAAAACCAGTCTCGATTTATTTTATAGAGTTGGAGCTGGAGCCATTGAAAACCAACAATTAAAAGATTATGCTGCTCAGAAAAGCAATACTTTAATAAATTTTTTCAAAAATAAAATCAAGCGTTCGCCAAGCAACGCACCTGAAGATATTAATAAACAAGTTCTTAGTAATAATTTTGATTTACTAGTTTTTGGCAAAGAACAAGACCGATTGGATTATAAACTTTCTACCTGTTGCAATCCCATTCCTGGTGACGAAGTTTTTGGGTTTGTAACAATTAACGAAGGTATTAAAGTTCATAAACGCGATTGCCCAAACGCATTGAGTATGCAATCAAACTATGCATATCGAGTGATGCAAGCAAAATGGATTGACTCTTCACAACAAGAATTTAAAGCTATTTTAAAAATTACAGGCATGGATAGCTTAGGATTAACAAACGAACTTACTAGAGTGATTTCTAGTCAAATGAATGTTAACATTCAAAGTATTTCATTAAGTGGTGAAGCAGGGATTTTTAATGGTCAAGTTACAGTTGTGGTTCAAAACAACACAATACTAAAAAAGCTAATTGATAACGTGAAAAAGATGGACGGAATAGATAAAGTTACTCGAGTTTACACAAATTAATTTTTATCCGTAATACTTTTATCTGAAGAATAATTTTATTAACAAAAGGTTTAAAACTTTAAACTCATAATTTTAGAAAATTTAAACTAAAAACTATCTTTGCAACTATGACATTAATCGCAACTGATAATAGAAAAAATCAAGAAGTAGTAAAAAATGTTTTTACACTATATCTTGAGGCTAAAGAACATCGAAAAACTCCCGAACGTTTCGCAATTTTGCAGGAAATATATGATAGTGAAGAACATTTTGATATTGAAAATTTATACATCAAGATGAAAAATAAAAACTACAGAGTTTCGCGAGCTACACTGTACAACACGATTGAATTACTTTTAGATTGTGGTTTGGTTCGCAAACATCAGTTTGGACAAAACCAAGCGCATTATGAGAAATCATATTTTGATAAACAACACGATCATATAATTATGACCGATTCTGGTGAAGTTATCGAATTTTGTGACCCAAGAATTCAAACCATAAAAAAAACTATAGAAGAAATTTTTAATATCAATATCAATAGTCATTCGCTTTATTTTTATGGAACAAAGAAAATAGAAGAATAAAGCACACTAATTTTAATTGAATTTCGAAATAAATTAAACGCACAACAAAAACAACAACAACAACAAACAAAAACAACAAACAAAAACAGAATGACCGTAGATTTATTATTAGGATTACAGTGGGGAGACGAAGGAAAAGGAAAAATTGTAGATGTTTTGACATCAAAATATGACATCATTGCGCGTTTTCAAGGTGGTCCAAATGCGGGACATACTCTAGAATTTGATGGAATAAAACATGTTTTAAGAACCATTCCGTCAGGGATTTTCCATGATAATAATATAAATGTTATTGGAAATGGCGTTGTAATTGATCCTGTTGTTTTCAAAACTGAAGTTGATGGATTGGCCAAATTTAATCTCGACTTAAAATCTAAGTTAATCATTTCAAGAAAAGCGCATTTAATACTTCCAACACATAGATTGCTGGATGCAGCATCTGAGGCATCAAAAGGAAAAGCTAAAATTGGCTCGACTTTAAAAGGAATTGGACCAACTTACATGGACAAAACGGGAAGAAATGGTATAAGAGTTGGAGATATTGAACTTGAAGATTTTAAAAATAAATATCGTGCTTTAGCAAATAAACATGAGGAAATGATTAAATTTTATGATGTTTCGATTCAATATAATTTGCCAGAACTAGAAAAAGAATTTTTTGAATCTATAGAAGAATTAAAAAAGTTAGATTTTATAGATAGTGAAGAATATTTGCATCAGGCACAAAAGGCAGGAAAATCAATACTTTGCGAAGGAGCACAAGGTTCATTGCTCGATGTAGATTTTGGAACGTATCCATTTGTAACATCTTCCAATACAACTGCTGCTGGAGCTTGTACAGGTTTAGGAATTGCTCCCAATAAAATTAAAGAAGTTTACGGAATTTTCAAAGCATATACCACTAGAGTTGGAAGCGGACCATTTCCAACAGAAGATTTTACCAAAGCTGGCGATTTGATGGCTAAAATTGGTAACGAATTTGGTTCGGTTACAGGTCGAAAAAGACGCTGTGGTTGGCTGGATTTAGTGGCACTAAAATATGCCGTTCAAATAAATGGAGTAACGCAATTAATGATGATGAAAGGCGATGTACTTTCTGGATTTGATACTTTAAAAGTTTGCACAGATTACAATTATAAAGGATCAATTATTCAGCATTTACCATATAATATCGAGAAAGAAAACGTAACGCCAATTTACAAAGAATTTAAAGGTTGGAAAGCAGATTTAACTGGATTATCTGAATATAAAGATTTACCAAAAGAGCTTAAAGATTATATTGAATTTATCGAAAATGAAATTCAAGTTCCTATAAAAATAGTTTCCGTTGGACCAGATAGAAAGCAAACTATAGTTAGATAAAATTAGTTCACTTTTTTTCTTTAGATAGATTTTTACGATATATAAGCAGATAGATGGATTATAAAGTTAAAACATCCTATTTTACATAATATAAATTATAGTGCAGATATATAATACTTTTTTAAGCAGTTTATAATTCGCTCATAACTTTAATCCGGTTTAGTTTACCAATCAATAATGTAAGTTTTAGAAAATAATCTTCTGCAAGCCACGTTCTATAATTTTTGGTAACATTTCCTAAGCAAACGCAATATTGCTTAATTCGATATTCAAAATCATCATTTAGTTCACGAGATAATTTTTTAGCTTTAATCAAATCATCTGAATTTTCAACACACATTTTGGCATGTTGTTCTAATGATTTTTCTATAATCGATTTAGCTTTTAAATTATTTTTAACTGTAAACTTAAATTCTTCGTGAATATCCATTGAAATATCGATTGTTTTACCAAACTTTTTACGAAGTTCTTCTGGCATAACATATTTAAAGTTACTTTCAATATCAGCATCTTCGCGCAAACTTTCCAAGTAATATTCGGGTGATTTAAAAATATGCTGCCAATCAATAGTGTTATTCCATAAACCAAAACGTAAAGCATTATTTCCTAAATCGATTACTGTAAAACTATTTTTATTTGGTAATCGTCTCGAACCACGACCAATCATCTGGAAATAAAGCGTTAACGATTTTGTTGCTCTGTTTAAAATTATAGTTTCTACTGTTGGTTCATCAAAACCAGTTGTTAATATTCCAACCGAAGTTAAAATAGCATCCGGAGTTTTCTTGAACCATTGCAAAATTTCTTTTCGCTCTTCAGCAGATGTTGTATTATCTAAATGTCTAATATTATATTTTGCATGTCTAAAACTCTCATAAACATGCAATGAGGTATTGATTCCGTTATTAAAAATTAAAGTTTTTTTACCTAAAGATTTTTCAGTGTATGCATGCAATAACTTTTCCTGCATTACCATATTACTGTACAAATCATCTGACGATTTTACAGTGTAATCGCCGTTAATTCCTACTTTAAGTGATGTCAAACCTACATCGTAACTGTAAGTAGTTGCTTCTGCTAAAAATCCTTTGTCTATTAATGATTGTATTGTGTCGCCAACTATCAATTCGTTGTAATTTTCATACATTGGTAATTTAATATTGGAACTTAAAGGCGTTGCTGTAACTCCTAAAATAAACGAATTTTTAAACGAACTAAACAATTTTCTAAACGAATTAAAATGAGCTTCATCAATAATGACTAATCCTACATTATCAATCTCTAACTTTTCGTCGTTCAATCGGTTTTTTAATGTTTCAATCATCGCTACAAAACAAGAATATTCGTCTTGATCAGGAAGTTCTTTTATAGCACTGTTTATAATTTTATTTTTTACGTCAAACCCTTTTAGCATTTTGGAAGTTTGCTTACAAAGTTCAATACGATGCGTTAAAACAACCACTTTTTTATTGTGTTGTTCTAGATATCTTCTTGTAATTTCAGAAAAAATAACTGTTTTTCCTCCTCCAGTAGGCAATTGATATAATAAATGATAATTACTTGGAGCATTATCTATTCGTTCAAAAATTTTGTCGATATCGCCCAATTGGTAACCGTAAAGTTCCTTTTTTTCTTCTTTTATAAGCGATAAATCTATATTTGACATATTGAATTTTACAATTTTGCAAAATTAATCTAAAAAAGTCTTGTAACGCTAATTATTACTCTTTTTTTTAGATTTATTTTAGTAGTCAAATCGCTCTACAATGGCATTAAATTCATATTTAGTACTCCAATTTTGATGGATACTTTCTTCGTTAATAGCCACTACTCTACTTTTAAATTCAGCTAATATTCCTTGTTCTATCATATAGGAAACTGCTTGCTGATAGGAACTTAACATGCTTTTATAAAAAGCTTCTTGTTTTATTTCGCGTTCAGACGATAAAGTTTGCGCTATTTCTATGGTATACAACATTACATCGGCAATAATAAATGGATCTACACCCAAAAGAATAAAATGTTTTATAAATTTTTGAGCCACCGATCGACGCATTTTAGGTCTTTTACCTCGAATTGGGAAATATTCGTTTGAAATTTTAAGTTTTGCATCTTTAACTAAATTGTTTTCATTTGGGTTAAAAACAAAATTATAATACGTTTTTACATTTATAAATTTATCATATAATTCCACTATTTGTTCCTCTAGTTGCACTTTCGTCAACTCTGAAACATATTTTTTCAAATCGCGTTTACTCATTGTATAAAATTCTTAATTGCAAAAGTAATCCCAATTGTAGATTTATTGTTAATGATATTACTTAATTTTGGCAAAAAAATAGTAATGAATAAAATTTTCAAATTTGTCGCCATAGCAGAAGGAGTTTCTTATTTAGCCTTGTTTGTAAACATGATTTTCAATAAACATTCCAATCCCGAATTGTATAAATCATTGCTTTTCCCAATAGGAATGACACATGGTATTTTATTTATTTCCTATATATATTTGGCTTTTATGATTAAGGAAAATCAAAGCTGGAATGGGAAGGAATTTGCCATTGTTTTGGCTGGTTCGCTTATTCCGTTTGGGACTTTTTATATCGAACGAAAGTATTTAAAAAATGCATAAATTTTTAGAAAAAATATTTGATTGGTTGTATCCTTTATTGCGCAAGATTAATCTGGGTGACAATACTGCTTCTTACATTAGTTTAACTTTTAATATCATTATATTAACAATTTTTGCCTATTGTATTTACGGAGTATTCCGATTCGTATTAGTTACAATAATGGCTGTAATTGCAAAAAAAACTAAAACTAGATTTGACGATTTATTAGTTTCAAATCAAACTGCAAAATACATTGCTCATTTAATACCGTTTTTATTTATTTACAAATCTGTTCCCATAATATTAGAGAGTTTTGTGTATTGGGAAACAATCTTTGGAAAACTAGTTGAAATATATATTATAATACTGGTGCTTTGGATTGTTAGGAGCATATTTAAAGCCATTAGAGATTTTTTAAAAGAAAAATCAAAATACAGCGACAAACCCATTGACAGTTACATACAAGTCATCATGATTGTGCTGTGGCTGTTTGGAATTATAATAATTATTTCGGAAATTTTCGCAATAAAGACTAACACGCTTTTAGGTACTCTTGGTGCTGTGTCTGCGGTAATAATTTTAATATTTAGAGATACAATTTTAGGATTTGTCGCGAGCGTTCAAGTATCTTTAAATGATATGGTTCGTATTGGCGATTGGATAACATTCGACAAGTTTGGTGCAGATGGTGATGTAATCGAAATAAATTTAGCAACTGTAAAAGTTAGAAATTTTGACAATACAACTACTACAATTCCTACCTATAGCTTAATTTCAGATTCGTTTAGAAACTGGCGTGGCATGCAAAATTCTTATGGTAGACGTATCAAAAGACATATATTGATAAAAGCCAAAACCATTCGATTTTTAAATGAAGAGGAATTAAATAATCTTAAAAAAATTCAACTTATATCAACTTACATCGAGTTAAGACAGGTAGAAATTGATGCATACAATACGAATCATAAAATAGACAAATCGTTAAAAATTAATGGTCGAAACATGACCAATTTCGGGTTGTTTAGAAAATACATTACAAACTATCTTGAAAATTATCCTGAATTAAACCAAGAAATGATTTTGTTATGCAGGCAATTACAACCCACTGCTCAAGGAATTCCACTCGAGATTTATACATTTTCAAAAGACCAGCGTTTTGTAGAGTATGAATACATAATGTCGGATATTTTTGATCATATTATAGCTTCCATTTCGTATTTTGATTTAGAAATTTTTGAACTCCCAACTGATAAAAATGGTTTTGTTAGTACCAATTAATATTAAAAAATTACAAACTACCAAGAGCAAAATTAATAATTTCTTGGTGGTCAAAAGCTATATTTGGTAAATTATCAATTGAAAACCATCCTATTTCCTTTGCGTCATCAGCTGCTTTAATATCTAAATATTGGTTAGTAGACCCTACAAAAGCTATACTTACAACATGGCTTCTTGGATCACGAAAAGGCTTTCCAAATGCTTTAAGTTGCTTTAAACTAGAAAAATGTAAATTTGTTTCTTCTTTTAATTCTCTCAAAGCTGCAACTTCTAAATCTTCATGTTCATTTACAAATCCTCCAGGTAGTGCCCAATAATCTTTGTAAGGATCATGCTTTCTTTTTATCAATAAAATTTGTTTGAATGATACTACATCATTGAATATCACAATATCTACTGTAAGAAAAGTTTTAGATATCCTCATAAATTAAGCTTTTTGATGTTAATAAAACGTTTGAAAAATAATTTTATTGCTTTATTGCTTGCCAGATAGCAACAAACTTATATATTTGCAAATTGTTACCTCAATTAATTTTAATATTTATGAAAAAAATTACGTTATCATTTTTACTTGTTTTAGTATTTAATTTTTCGTTTGCCCAAAAAATTCAAAAAGCTGACTTCAATGGCGATAAAAAACGTTCTTACAACAAAGCTAGTTTTGACTCTATTAATAAATGGACGCTTGAATTGAGTGTTGGACAAAGTAAAGGTGTTAGACCATATTCAGAAGGTTATTATTCAGGTAATCCGAATAGATTTTTTGGAGATGCACAATTAAATAATTACAATATCGGTATTCGTCACATGCTTACACCAAAATTTGGTTTAAAGGCTAACTTACAATACGATAAAATTAATAATATTCCAGGAAATGGAAGTTTGCCATTTCACATGGATGTTTACAGTTTTGGAATTCAAGCAATTATAAATGCAAGTAGACTTTTAGGTGCCGAAGATACTTTCGGAAGATTTAACTTTCTTTTTCACGGTGGTGTCGTTTTTGAAGGAATGAAATCACAAACAGCTAATACACCAGTACTAGGAGAACCTGAATCCCACAATCAGAATTATGGAATAACTGAATATAATGGTGGTTTAATATTAGGTATTACACCAGAGTTTAGAATAGCAAAAAATTTGGCTGTTTTTTTAGATGTTAGTAATTTAACGAACTATCGTCAACATTTTAACTGGGACGGATCATACTCTGATACAAAAAATAACCTTTCTGGTCAAATAATCACAACATCATTAGGATTAAGTTTTTCATTTGGAAGTCATGGCAAAATGCACGGAGATTGGGCAAAAATTGCTGATCAACGCAATGAAGAAATTGAAGCTTTAAACAAAAGAGTTGGCGATATGGAAACGCTAATGAATGATTCTGATAAAGATGGCGTGCCAGATTATTTAGATCAAGAAAATAACTCGGTAGCTGGTGTTGCAGTAGATTCTAGAGGTAAAATGGTTGACATTAACCGAAATGGTGTTCCTGACGAATTAGAGCGATATATAGAAAAATCAACTAAAGAAACTTCAGAGAAATCAAATGTTGATATGATTAAACGTTTAATTAATGAAGGGTTTGTTTCAACTTATTTTGAAACGTCTAAAACACAACCTACTGATGTATCTACCGAAGGAATTGATTTTATCTTGACTTATTTAAGAAATAATCCAACCGCTAATGTTGAAATCATTGGTCATGCAGACGAAATAGGTTCTACCGATTCTAATAATGTTTTAGCTACTGCTAGAGCAGAAAATGTTAAAAAGACATTAATAAAAGCAGGTGTGTCTCCATCAAGATTGTCAATAGCTTCTAAAGGAGAAGACTCTTCTGTTGAAATTGGATCAGACGCAGCTAGAAGATTAGTAAGAAGAGTAACATTTAGAGTTGAAAAATAATAATTAACAACTTATTCTTAAAAAATATATTTAACCTCTGCTTAATTGCAGAGGTTTTTTTTTATCTTTAAAAAAAAATGGAAGAACGCGAAAATTTTATAGCAACTTTACGTGGAGAAACAATTGGAATAATAACTAATGAATCATCTAGTGAAGAATTGTTTCAAAATAGAACATTAAGACCAATTATAAAACTGCAAAATAATTTACTGATTCAAGTATATATTAATTATGTTGTAAAGCAAAAGAGTATATTTTTTACATTATCTCCCGATAAAAAACTAGCTCATATTGAACATTCTATTCATCGAGACGAAATATTTCGGAGTATTTTGAAAGGAATAATTATAGGTTTTTTTACAGTAGAAGAATATTTTGATTATGCTAAAAACTCTTCTAACTTAAATAAAAGAATGCTAAATATGATTTGTGAAAGATTAAAAAGTCAAGTCCAGTTAATAGTATCTCAATAAAGTTTTATCTTTACTCCTATCTTATTTAGTCAAGTTGAAAAACTATATCTGCCAGTAACTTAAAAAAAACATTCAATTTTTTAAATTCATTGATAATTTAAAAATACAGCGATTATTATTAATTCATTTTTTATATTATTTGCAAATTATAGGTGTAAAAAAACATTTAATCGTAATTATTACGATTATGCTAATTTTATATTTTTCACATTCTTTTTTTTAGTATAATTGTTAAAGTAAGTTATTTAATTTTCGCGTATAATATTATACTTATCAAATTAAAGAATTATAATTATAAAAGTTGTATTAGGATCAAAAAAAATGAAAGAAGAATATTTTAAATGGTACTCACCTAATTTAAATCGAGAGATAGAAATGCTAGTTTTTGGGCATGCGGGATATCCTGTTATATTATTTCCTACTTCAATGGGAAGTTATCACGAAAATAAAGATCAAGGTTTGATTGAAAGTGCAAAATGGTATATTGAGCAGGGATTAATTCAAATATTTTGTCCAAACAGTATTGATAAAGATAGTTTTTATAATAAAAAAATTCATCCCGTACACCGAATTCAAAATCATGTATGGTATGATAAATTTATTTGCCATGAAATAGTCGAACGTTTAAAAAACAATACAAGTTCTGGTAAAGTAGCTGTAGCAGGTTGCAGTTTTGGTGGCTATCATGCTATAAATTTTGCTTTCAGACATCCTGGCTTTGTAAGCCATGTTTTTTCAATGAGTGGTGCTTTTAATATTAAAAGTTTTATGGATGGCCATCATGATGATGATGTCTTTTATAATTCACCCGAAGATTATTTATATGGATTAAATGATCATGAAATTTGGAATATGGATATAGTACTTGGAACATCCAATTGGGATATTTGCTTTGATGCAAATTTGAAATTAAATAAAGTTTTAAACGATCGTCAAATACCACATTGGTTTGATGTTAGACAAAATCGAGAACACGACTGGCCCGTTTGGAAGGAAATGTTTCCGCATTATTTATCACGAATTAAGTTTTACTAATAATTATATAACCAGAGATTGCTTTGCAAACTCGCAATTACAATTAAAATGAAGAAAATTGGAATTTTGTTTGGAATGGAAGATACTTATCCACAAGCATTTATAGATAGAGTAAATTCAAAAGGTGAAAAAGATATTATTGCCGAAGCTGTTTCGATTGATAAAGTAATTCAAAATAAAGGTGGCGAATATGCTGTAATTATTGATAGAATTTCGCAAGATGTTCCGTTTTATCGTGCCTTTTTGAAAAATGCGGCTTTAACAGGAACCAATGTTATCAACAATCCGTTTTGGTGGAGTGCGGACGATAAGTTTTTTAATAATGCTTTGGCAGATACATTGGGCGTTCCGTTACCGAATACTGTGATTTTACCATCTGCAGAACATCCAACAGATACTACTTCAAAGTCCTTTAGAAACTTGAAATATCCTATGGATTGGGATGGGATTTTTGATTATATCGGTTTTCCAGCATACATGAAACCTTATGCTGGTGGTGGTTGGAAAAATGTTTACCGACTAGAAAATAAAGAAGAATTTTGGGAAAAACACCGAGAAACAGGACAATTAGTAATGATGTTGCAAGAAGAAATTGTCTTTACGGAATATTTTAGAGTGTATTGTTTGGGTTGCAAAGATGTTAGAATTATGCAATATGAACCAAGAAATCCGCATCATTTAAGGTATGTAATTGATGGTCCAGCAGTTGATAAAAAATTATTAGCGACTGTAAAAGATTATACTTTAAAACTTTGTAAAGGTTTAGGTTATGATTTTAATACCGTAGAGTTTGCAGTACGTGACGGAATTCCGTATGCTATAGATTTTGGAAATCCTGCTCCAGATGCTGAACTGACATCGGTTGGCGTAGAAAATTTTGAATGGGTTGTTGAAACATCGGCAAAAATGGCAATTGCAGCAGCCAAAAAACAAAAACCAGAAAAAATGAATTTAACTTGGGGTGATTTTATTAAGAATGCGGCTAAATAGTTGGCATTTTTCAGTCACAGTTTTCAGAATTAGTCCTTAATATGAATAATTAGTTTCATTTATTCAAAATGTTAATTGAATACGAAAAGCTCTAGCCCAGATAGTAGTGGAAATCCTTTTCTTTTTTTCTTTAAAAAAAAAGATTGGAACGAATAGCTGGATTAGCTTATAAAAAAAGAAATATGTCAAAAAAATTACCTGTATTTACGTTAGGTGTAGAAGAGGAATATCAAATAATAGACCCACAAACACGTGATTTGCGTTCGCATTTGTCAAAAATTGTGGATGGTGCAAAAATCATTTTGAACGAGCAAGTTAAAGCCGAAATGCACCAATCAGTGGTGGAAGTTGGTACGAATATTTGTCAGAATGTTGACGATGCAAGTAAGGAAATTCGTTATTTACGGAGTAAAATTGTAGAACTTGCTGACAAACAAGGCTTGGTTGTTGGTGGTGCTGGAACACATCCGTTTTCGAGATGGCAAGATCAGCCAATTACTGATGATCCACGTTATCATACTATTGTCAATGAATTACAGGATGCAGCACGTTCCAATTTAATTTTTGGTATGCACTGCCACGTTGGAATTCAAAACCGAGAACAAGGTTTGCAATTGATGAATCAGGCGTGTTATTTTTTACCGCATATTTTTGCTTTATCGTCCAATTCTCCTTTTTGGGAAGGAAGAAATACGGGTTATAAATCGTTCAGAACCAAAGTTTTTGATAAATTTCCACGAACTGGTTTGCCAGAGTATTTTGATTCGGTTTCTTCGTATGATAATTATTTAGAAACATTAGTAAAAACCAATTGTATCGATAATCCGAAGAAAATTTGGTGGGATTTGCGTTTGCATCCGTTTTATGATACGATTGAATTTCGCATTTGTGATATGAGTTTGACCGTTGACGAAGCGATGTGTATTGTAGCTATTATTCAGGCAATTGTGGCTAAATTATACAAATTGAATATTTCCAATACAAGTTTCAATATGTATCGAATAGCGCTAATTAAAGAAAATAAATTCAGAGCGGCACGTTACGGAATCGAAGGAAATATGATTGATTTTGGATTGCAGAGAGAAGTAGAAACAAAAGAATTAATTCTGGAATTACTTGATTTTGTGGATGATGTAGTTGATGAATTGGGAAGTCGGGAACAAATAAATTACGTACAAACCATTCTAAGAGAAGGAACTGGAGCCGACAAACAATTGAAAGTTTTTGACCAAACGAATGATTTGACAAAAGTTGTTGATTTAATCACTAGTGAATTCACAAAAGGACTTTAAAAGTTGCTAGTTGCTAGTTGCGAGTTGAAAGTTGTTGTTGATTTTTGAAATTGAAATTGAAATTGACTTTTGAAATTGACTTTAGAAATTGAAGTTGTTTTTTGATATTGAAAAGTTATCTTTGCCTAACCAAATTGTAAAAAATGAGTAACCAAATACGAGTAGCAATTTTAGATATGTACGATGGCGAACCCAATCAAGGAATGCGTTGTATCATTGATATTATAAATAGGTTTAACCAAATTGTGACTTTTCAGATATTTGATATTAGAGGGAAAAATGAATTTCCAAATATTGAAAAATTTGATATTTACATTTCCACAGGTGGACCAGGAAATCCATTGGAAGGCGACGGAAAATGGGACATAAAATATTATAATTTCATTGACGAATTGTCCAGATGGAACGAGGAAAACAAAATTAAAAAACACCTTTTATTCATTTGTCATTCGTTTCAAATGGCTTGCAACCACTTCGGATTGGCTAAAATCACGAAACGAAAATCAACTTCATTTGGGGTAATGTCGATGCACAAAACTGAAGAAGGAATGAACGACCCAATTTTTGATGGTTTGCAAAATCCATTTTTCGCTATTGACAGTCGTGATTATCAAGTAGTGCAACCCAGATTAAGTATATTCAAGAAAAAAGGCGCCAAAATTTTATCATTAGAAAAAATTAGAAATCATCGTGGCGATTATGAACGTGCGATTATGGCAGTTCGTTTTTCAGATTATTTTGTAGGAACACAATTTCATCCTGAAGCCGATGCGTTAAGTTTTATAGCTAACCTAAAAGATAAAGAAAAACGTAAGAAAATCATTGCCATGAAAGGCAGAACGAAATTTAGAAATATGCTGGAAGATTTATTGGACGAAGATAAAATCTTTAAAACAAACGAAACGATTATACCCAATTTTTTGCGGATTGCAATTAATGACTTAATGCAATATAAGAAAGCTTTGTCAAATTAGTATCAAGACTTTAGTATCAAGTATTAAGATTTTTATAAGGTCTTGATTTTTAGTCTTAATTCTTAATACTCAAATCTTAATACACCTAAAATGAATCCAAAATACAGAACCCAATTCAACGAAAATTTCACTACTGAAAAATACGAAAATTTCATAAACGATATCACATCTGATTTTGATTATAAAGTAACTTTTAGAATTGGTGAAACGCCTTTTTTTATTCCGAATGATTTAAAAAATCAATTGTTAGAAGCCAGTCAAGAAGTTATTGATTTCATCAAAAAAGATGATTTTATTGCATTGACAAACAAAGCATTAGATTTAAATAGAAAAGTTCCAAATGAAGACAATCACACTACTTTTTTAGCGATTGATTTCGGAATTTGTGAAGAAGACGGAAAGGTAATTCCGAAGTTAATTGAAGTGCAAGGATTTCCTTCATTGTATAATTTTCAAAATAATTTAGCAGAGAAATTTCAAAAGTATTATCCGTTTTTATCGGATTTAACTCCGTTTTTTAATGGACTTTCTAAAGAAGAATATCTTCAAATTATAGAAGAAGCCATTTGCAATAATCATCCAAAAGAAAATGTAGTTTTATTGGAAATAGAACCCGAAAAGCAAAATACTAAAATTGATTTTTATTACTGTAAACGTGATTTAGGAATTGAAACCGTTTGTGTTAATGACATTATCAAAAAAGGAAATCAGTTGTTTTACAACAATACTAAAGGAAAAGAAATTTTAATAAAGCGAATTTACAATCGTGTCATTTTTGACGAATTGGATTTGCTAACCGATTTGAAATTGTACTTCGATTTTTCAGACGAATTGGATGTAGAATGGGCTGGTCATCCAAATTGGTTTTTCAGGATTAGTAAATTTATTTTACCTTACTTAAAAGGAAAGTACTTTATAGAAACTACTTTACTATCTGACTTAAAAGAAATTCCAACCGATTTAGAAAATTATGTTTTAAAACCATTGTTTTCATTCTCAGGAACTGGAGTAATATTTCACGTAAAACCAGGAGATATTGAAGCTGTAAAAGAAAAAGATTTATATATTTTACAGAAAAAAGTCAACTACAAACCTGTAATTAAATCGCCAGACGGAAAAGTAAAAGCCGAAGTTCGACTACTTGCCGTATGGAAAAAAGACGCTAAATCACCAACTTTAGTAACCAATTTAGTACGATTGAGTCGTGGCGAAATGATTGGCGTAAAATTCAATAAAGATAAAGATTGGGTTGGCGGAACGGTTGGATTTTTTGAAAATTAAATTTTATTCAATAGCAATGTCATAATTTTCCTTCTTTAATTTCTTCGACAATTTCGGGATTTAATAATGTTGAGATATCACCAAAATTGGAGAAATCTCCTTCGGCAATTTTTCTTAAAATTCTGCGCATAATTTTTCCGGAACGTGTTTTAGGTAAACCGCTTACAAACTGAATTTTATCTAACTTGGCTATTGGGCCAATTTGATCCGATATCAACTGGTTGATTTCCTTTACTAAATTTTCTTGATTTCGTGTTTCGCCAATCTCTTTTAAAATAACAAATCCGTAAAGTGCATTTCCTTTTATATCATGTGAGAATCCAACAATAGCACTTTCAGCCACAGCTGGATGCTCATTTATTGCATCTTCAATTGGTGCTGTTCCTAAATTATGTCCAGAAACTATAATCACATCATCCACTCTACCTGTAATTCTGTAATAACCAACTTCATCGCGCAAAGCACCATCTCCAGTAAAATATTTTCCCGGAAATGCAGTAAAATAAGTTTCTTTATAACGTTGATGATCATTCCAAATAGTCCTCGCCATAGATGGCCATGGAAATTTGATGCACAAACTTCCTGTTACTTGATTGCCTTCAATTTCATTGCGCAATTCATCCATTAACACTGGTTGAATTCCTGGTAAAGGTAACGATGCATAAGTTGGTTTTGTTGGCGTTACAAACGGAATTGGAGAAATCATGATACTTCCAGTTTCGGTTTGCCACCAAGTATCAACTAATGGACAACGTTTTCCGCCAACATGTGCGTTGTACCAATGCCAAGCTTCTTCATTAATTGGTTCACCAACAGATCCAATAACTTTTAAGGATTTTAATGGAAAACGTTGTACAAAATCCAAACTTTCTTTCGCCAAAGAACGAATAGCAGTTGGCGCAGTGTAAAATTGATTGACTTGATGTTTTTCGATAATTTCCCAAAACCGAGAAAAATCTGGATATGAAGGAACACCTTCAAAAATCACTGTTGTTGCACCATTTAATAAAGGTCCATAAAGAATATAGGAATGCCCAGTAATCCAACCTATATCTGCGGTACACCAATAAACATCATTTTCTTCATAATTAAAAACATTTTTAAATGAATAGGCAGTTTGGACCATATAACCCGCTGTTGTGTGAACCATTCCTTTAGGTTTTCCAGTGGAACCCGAGGTATACAAAATAAATAAAGGATCTTCCGCATCCATTATTTCAGCTACATTATTTGACAAAGCTTCATCTAATAAAGGTTGTAACCAAAAATCTCTGCTGTTTTTCATAACAACTTGAGAACTGGTTCTTTTCACAACCAATACTTTTTCTACCACTGGTGATTTTTCCAGCGCTTCATCTACAATTACTTTTAAATCGATTGTTTTATTCCCACGATAACTTCCATCAGATGTAATTACCATTTTGCATTGAGAATCATTTATTCTCGTGGATAACGCTGTTGCCGAGAAACCAGCAAATACTACCGAATGAACAGCACCAATTCGAGCACAAGCCAAAACTGAAACTGCCAATTCTGGAATCATTGGAAGATAAATACAAACGCGATCGCCTTTTTTAATTCCTTGTTCACGCAAAACATTAGCCATTTTAGAAACTCTAATGTAAAGTTCGTTGTACGAAATGTGTTGTGCACTTTCATCTGGACTATTAGGTTCAAACAAAAGCGCTGTTTTTTCACCTCGTCTTGCCAAATGTCTATCAATACAATTTTTTGTGATGTTTAATTTTGCATCTACGAACCATTTAAAATTTGATTCTTGGATGTCAAACTCAAAAACCTTGTCCCATTTTTGATACCAACTAAAATTTTCATCGGCTATTTTTCCCCAAAACTTTCTTGGCTCTCGCACCGATTTATTATACATCTTAAAATAATTTTCAAGATTTTCGATTTTATAATAGCTCATATTTTTAATTTTACACAGCTATAAATGTACAGATAAATAAATTTAGAACTAAAAATTTGCAAAATAAAGTTACAAAATCGTTATCGTAAGAATTGTTTTTTGATTTAATTTGTAATAAACAATAGTTATGAATTTTAATCCAGTCGATTTAGATCAAACTGCACTATATAAACTCTTAACTGGAGCAATAATTCCGCGACCAATAGGCTGGATTTCGACCATAGACCAAAACGGAATTCATAATTTAGCCCCATTTTCCTATTTCAACGCGGTTGGTGAAGATCCACCGCACGTAATGTTTTCTACAATTAGAGGAAATAATACTAATAAAGACACTTTGAATAACATATTGGCAAACGGGCAATTTGTGGTAAATATGGTCACTGAAGATTTGGTCGAAAAAATGAATGCGACAGCCCGACCCTTTGCATCTGATGTTGATGAATTTGAAATTGTAGGTCTCTCTAAAATTGCATCAGAAAAAATAATGCCCATGCGAGTAAAAGAAAGTCTCATAACTTTTGAATGCGAAATGGTACATCATTATTTTCTTGAAAATCATAAAAATGGAGGTGCTTGTGTTATCATTGGTCAAATTGTAATGATGCATTTTGACGACACCATTTTATTAGATAATTTTAAAATAAATTTAGAAAATTATAAGCCAGTTTCTAGATTAGCAGGTTCTAACTATTCTAAAATTGGTGAAATTTTTTCTTTGAAACGATGAAGAAAAGAAATGTTTATTCATAAAATATTTCTAAAATCTACATATATTTAAGTCATAAAAAAATAATATCTCGAAAAATAGTTATAAAAACAAGTGTATCATAAATGAAAATAACAGTAATAGGTGGTGGTCCAGGCGGTTTATATTTTTCAATATTAACCAAAAAAGCTTTACCAAATTGCCAAATAGACATCTTCGAGCGAAATAAAGATGGAGAAAGTTTTGGTTTTGGAGTGGTATTCTCTGACGAAACATTAGGCGAATTTTTAAAACGAGATATGCAATCTTATGAATTAATTCGAAGTGAATTTTCATATTGGGATGATATAATTATTGCCAGAGATGGACAAACCGTAAATATTGCTGGAAACGGATTTTGTGGCTGTTCCAGAAAAAAATTACTGCAATTACTACAAAAACGCTGTTTAGAGCAAGGTGTTAATTTGCATTTTGAACAAAATGTTGATGATTTAAATCAGTATCGAGATTCCGATATAATTGTCGCCTGCGATGGAATTGGAAGTCAGATTAGAACTCAGTTTCAAGACTATTTTGGAACTAAAGTTTCATTGAAAAAAAACCGTTTTGTTTGGCTTGGATCTACAAAACCATTAGATGCTTTTACCTATTTTTTCAGATCCACACCTCATGGAACAGTGGTTGCACATAGTTATCAATATGAAAAAGACAGAAGTACTTGGATTTTTGAATGTAGCGAGGATACTTATCAAAAATTAGGATTTCAAGTTGCAAACGAACAAGATACAATTAACAAAATTTCAGAAATTTTTAAAGAGGAATTAGACGGACATCCTTTAATTTCCAATAAATCCCATTGGAGACAATTCCCTCATGTTACCAATGAGAAATGGTTTCATGAAAATATTGTATTACTGGGAGATGCAAAAGCCACAGCCCACTACTCTATTGGTTCTGGGACAAAATTAGCAATGGATTCGGCAATTGGATTATCAGATGCTGTGATTGCAAATCCAAATAATGTGCAAGAAGCTTTTAATCAATATGATAAATCTCGTCGGACAGCAGTTGAGATGATACAGTATGCGGCATTAGTTTCGTTAGATTGGTTTGAAAATATGGATAGAAATATGCAACATCCATTTTATCAATTTGCCTTTGGCTGTATGACACGTTCTAAAAAAGTTACTTACGAAAATTTAAAACTTCGAGATAAATCATTTACAGACAAGGTATTAAACGAATTTTATTTATTGTCTTCCCAAGCGCAGTCAAGGGATTTTAATGAATCTATAAATAGCAATCAATCAATCGCTTTTACACCATATAAATTAAGAGAAATAAGGTTGCAAAATCGCATTGCAATGTCTTCAATGGGTCAATACACTGCTTTAGATGGTTTAGTAAATGATTGGCATTTTCAACATTACACCTCTCGAGCAATTGGAGGATTAGGATTAATTATAACCGAAATGACGGCCATTTCTGAAAACGGACGTATAACTTTAGGTTGTGCAGGTATTTATAATGAAAATCAGATTATTGAGTGGAAAGAAATAACTAATTTTATACATAAAAATACACATACTAAAATCGGAATTCAACTTGGTCATTCAGGTCGAAAAGGAGCAACAAAAATTCCGTGGGAAGAAAAATTTAATGGAAAACCGTGGGATTTATTGTCTGCTTCTGCCATTCCATTTTCTGAAAATTCTTTAACTCCAAAAGAAATGACCAAATCAGATATGTATTTGGTCACTACTCAGTTTGTTCAAGCCACAAAAAATGCCAATGAAGCTGATTTTGATATGATTGAATTGCAAGCACATCACGGATTTTTATTAGCCTCTTTCTTATCACCTTTAACAAATATTAGAAAAGATGAATTTGGTGGCATTATCGAAAACCGATTAAAATTTCCAATACGAGTTTTCACTGAAATGAGAAGTAATTTTCCAAAAGAAAAACCAATGTCTGTGCGGATTTCAGCAACCGATTGGGCTGAAAATGGAATTTCAGAAAGTGATGTAATTACTATTACAACTGCTTTTAAAAATGCTGGTGCCGATGTTATAAATGTTTCTACTGGAAATACTGTTGAACATCAAAAACCACAAACAGGTAGAATGTGGCAAACACCATTTTCAAATGCTGTGCGAAATACAGTTCATATTCCAACAATAACGGCAGGTTCTATTCAAGATATTGACCAAATCAATACTATAATTTTGAATGGAAAAGCCGATATTGTTGCTTTAGGAAGACCTTTATTACTTGATGCAAATTTTGTCAGAAATGCTCAAGCATACGAACAATTTCATGCTCAAGACATTCCAAATCAATATAAAATGGGAATTTCGCATTTATATCCTTTAAAATTATCAGAAAGAAAACAAATAGAAGGAATGAAAAAAGCATTGAAACCCAAGAGTAATGAGAAATAGTTTTAAGACTGGAATAAAAAGTATTAAGATAAAATCTTAAATATGAAAAATTACGAAGACACTTTTGCTGAGGATAATTTGCCAAGTTCTGACTTATTAGCGGAAACTGTTTTCAGCGATTTACCTCAATTTCAACATCCTGAACTGGTGCAATGTGTTGATAAATTACTTGATAATCATATAAAAAATGGAAGAGCAAACAGAATATGTATTCGAACATTTGAAGAAACTTGGACTTACCAAGATTTGTATGAAAAAGCCAATCAAATCGCACATTTTCTTATTGATGATTTAGGGTTGCAATCTGGAAACAGAGTTTTATTGCGATCCGCAAATAACCCAAAGATGGTTGCGTGTTGGTTTGCAATTATAAAAGCTGGAGGCATTGTAGTTGCAACAATGCCGTTACTACGAAGTAAAGAATTAACAACGATAATAGATTGTGCTGAAATTGCAATCTGTTTGTGCGACTCTGAATTAAAAGACGAAATGAAATTGGTAAATTCTAAATTTATCAAAAAAATTAGTTATTTCAGAAATGACGATTTGGAAATAGGAATTTCTACCAAATCAAAAAAGTTCTCTAATTTTCATTCTAGAGCAGATTCAGTGGCATTAATTGGATTTACATCTGGCACAACAGGTTTGCCTAAAATGACCTCACATTATCACAGAGATATTTTAAATATTTGTGAATGTTTTCCAAAATATTCTTTACAACCAACTGAAAATGATATTTTTATAGGAAGTCCACCTATAGGTTTTACATTTGGACTTGGTGGATTGGTTTTATTTCCGTTTTATTATGGAGCAACCACTTTTTTAATCGAAAAACCAACGCCCGATTTACTATTAAAAGCCATTCAGGATTTTAATGTTTCCATTTGTTTTACAGCGCCAACTGCCTGGAGAATAATTACAACAAAAGTTAAGGAATATAATATTTCCAGTTTACGTAAATGTATTTCAGCAGGTGAAAGTTTACCTATAAAAGTTTGGCAAGAATGGTTTGATGCCACCGGATTAAAAATTATAGATGGAATTGGCGCCACTGAAATGCTTCATATTTTTATTTCATCAAACGAATTTAATATTAAACCTGGATCAACTGGAAAAGCAATAACAGGTTATGAAGCTAAAATTGTTGATTCTGAAGGTAATGAAATACCTAGAAATGAAGCTGGTAGATTAGCAGTTCGCGGAATTACTGGATGTAAATATTTAAATCGAATTGACAAACAAAAAGAATATGTACAAAACGGTTGGAATATAACAGGAGATATTTTTCGGCAAAATGATGATGACTATTTCTGGTTTGTGGCTCGAGGTGACGATATGATTATTTCTTCTGGATATAATATTGGAGCAATTGAAGTAGAAAGTGTGCTTTTAACACACGAATTGATTTCAGAATGTGCCGTTGTAGGTTTGCCAAATGAAGATCGTGGAATGCTAGTTTGCGCTTATATTGTTTTAAAAAATTTGAATAAAGCATCAGATGAGTTAAAAAATGATATTCAAATGTGGTTCAAACAAGTAGCAAGCCCTTATAAATATCCAAGAGTTATTAATTTTGTAGATCATTTGCCAAAAACAGAAACTGGAAAAATTCAAAGGTTTAAATTAAAGTAATATAATATCGGTTTAAAACACGATAATATTAAATTATCGGTCTAATACACGATAATAATATATTATCGGTTTAATACACGATAATTTTTTTTTATATTTGTAATGTATTTAATTTTTAGGAGAAATTATGAAACAAGTTAATGTTGGAATAATTACAGCAGATATTGTTAGTTCTACCGAAATTGATTTTGGTAGTAAAGAAGATGCTTTTGCTCAATTTAACGAAGGTTTGGAACTAATAAAAAAAAAGTTCGAAATTAAATATGAATGGTATCGTGGTGACGCTTTTCAAGTAAAAACACCTTCAACAGCATCAAGTTTACGAATTGCACTACTGATAAAATTCTGGATTAAAAGCTTCGAAAAAGAAAACAAAAAAACACAAGATGTGCGATTATCTCTAGGAATAGGGACAATTAAAATTGACAAAAAAGAGCTTTCAATGTCTGATGGTGAAGCTTTTAGGCTTTCGGGTCGTAATTTGGATCAGTTAAAATCCAGCAAACAATTGTTAATAATAGATGCCACCGATACTAATTCCAATGCATTGAAAATAGAAAGTGTTTTGTTAAACACACTTATTAATGACATTACTTCTATCCAAGCTAAAGTTCTATTTTACAAACTAAATGGATTAATAGAAGAAGACATCGCAAAACTTCTGGGTTTGGCACAATCCACAGTTAATCAACATTCAAACGCTGGAAACTGGAATACTTTTTCAAAATATGTAAACTATTTCGAACAAATGTATCACAATGCTTAAATTTTACTTTTTTACAGAATTTCAAGGCAACTTCCTTATTAGAATGCTTTTAGCGCATCTTCTAGCAGATTTTTTATTTCAAACCAAAAAAATGGTACATAGTAAAAAATGGTTTTCTGTTGCCATGCTACTTCATATTCTAATCGTTTTTGGGTTAACATTTCTGTTTACTAAAAATTTAGTTATTTCTCTTATAATAAGTTTATTACATTATATCATTGATGGAATCAAAGTGGAATTAAATAAAACCAATTTATCTAAAACCATCATTTTTACGATAGATCAAGCACTTCACATTACGATTATTATTTTGTGCTGGGGAATTTATTTTGGAATATCTCAACTGGTTCTTAAAACGCTTCTACTTCCAATAAATAATTACAGCATCAGTTTGCTTTTTTTAAGTTATTTCCTAATAACAACTCCGTTTGGTTACTTTATTGGTTTACTTACAAAACGGTTTCAAAATACAAATAATAACGAGGTTAAAACAGATAAAAATGGATTTTTAATCGGAATTTTCGATCGAATAATTATCTTAACATTCATGATATTAGGAGAATATAGTGCTATTGGATTTTTAATCACTGGAAAAAGTATCATTCGTTTTTCAGAAAAAAATGAAGATATTAAAAGCGAATATGTTTTGCTAGGCACAATGATTAGCTATGGAATGATAATAATAACTGGTATATTAGTACTCTATTTAATAAAATAAAACAATGAGAAAGGCATTTATAATTACAAGCATAACTATTTTATTATTAGTAGGAATCTTAATTTACATCAACTGGAAATTCATATTTTTTCTGTTGCTATTTGTTCCTTTAATTTTGATGGGATTGTATGATATGTATCAATCTAAAAAAACTATTCGCAGAAACTTTCCTTTACTAGGTAGAATGCGCTATTTGTTAGAAAGTCTTGGTCCTGGAGTACGTCAATATTTTGTAGAAACCGATTTGGATGGAAAACCTTTTAACCGTCAGCAACGAAGTATTGTCTATCAGCGAAGCAAACATGAATCAGATTCCATGCCATTTGGGACACAATTGGACGTTTATAAAGAAGGCTACGAATGGATTAATCACAGTATTCGCGCTATTTCGTTTAGTGAAGTAGATGAAAATCCTAGAGTTAAAATTGGTTCTTCACAATGTTTACAACCTTATAATGCTAGCATGTTTAACATTAGCGCTATGAGCTTTGGTTCTTTAAGCAAAAATGCCATTATTGCCTTAAATAATGGAGCAAAACAAGGAGGATTTTTTCATAATACAGGCGAAGGTGGACTTTCACCCTACCATCTTTTAGGTGGCGATGTAGTTTGGAATATAGGTACAGGATATTTTAGTTGTCGCACTTCAGATGGTAAATTTTGCTTTGAAGAATACACTAAAAGAGCGATGCTTAGCAATGTGAAAATGATCGAAATTAAATTTTCACAAGGAGCAAAACCTGGTCATGGAGGAATTTTACCAAAAGAAAAGGTAACCGATGAAATAGCCGAAATTCGATTGGTTTCAAAAGGTCAAGATGTATTATCGCCACCAAGTCATTCTGCTTTTACAACACCACTTGAACTAATGGATTTTGTAAAACTACTCCGAAAAGGTTCGGGTGGAAAACCTATTGGAATGAAAATTTGTATCGGTAACAAATCTGAATTTATTTCCATTTGCAAAGCGATGGTTCAAACTAACACGTACCTCGATTTTATAACAGTCGATGGTGGCGAAGGTGGCACTGGAGCTGCGCCACAAGAATATTCCGATCATGTTGGAATGCCACTTCGAGATGCTTTGGCATTTGTTTACGACTGTTTAAACGGATTTGCAATAAAAGACCAAATAAAAATAATTTGCAGCGGAAAAGTAATTACAGGGTTTGACATTATCCGAAATTTATCTCTTGGTGCCGATTTATGTAATTCTGCTCGAGGTATGATGTTTGCCTTAGGTTGCATCCAAGCCTTAGAATGTCATGCAAATACTTGTCCTACAGGCGTTGCAACCCAAAATCCAGAATTAATGAATGGGCTAGTTCCAGAAGAAAAAAGCGTTAGAGTTGCCAGATATCATGCCGAAACTGTTAAAAGCGCCATGGATTTAATTGCATCTGCAGGATTAATCCATCCTAATGATGTAGATAGAACAGTGGTTAGCACCAGAATTGATAGAACCAAAATAGAAACTTACGAAGAAACATATCCCGAACTAAAAGTAGGTTCGTTGCTAGAAGCAAGTATGGTTCCAAACGAATATTTCAGATTTTGGAAAAAAGCAAGTACCGAAAAGTTTTAATATTATTTGAAGCTAATCCAGCTATCCGCTATATCTTTTCTTTTTTGGCATTGCTTTGTACCTCGCAATACCAAGAAAGAAAAGGATACCGCTACTATCTGGGCTAAACCACCAGCAATAATTAGGTAATAAGATAATAATTTGTGAAAATTTATGTAATTTGTGGCTAAAAATTAAAATATGAACCAACCTTTTGAAAAACAAGAAAAAATACGTTTCAAACACATTGATTACGCCGGAATAGTATTTTACCCACGATTTCTTGAAATGCTGAACGACTTAGTAGAAGACTGGTTTGAAGAAGCATTAGAGCGACCATTTTCCCAAATTCATAAAACAAATGGAATCCCAACAGTCGATTTAAAAATTCAATTCAAAACCGCTGCACGACTTGGGGATCTACTTACTAAAAAACTTTGGGTAAAAGAACTCAAAAATTCATCGGTTATTTGTGAATTTGAATTCCTAAATCAAAAAAACGAAACTGTTCTGAAAGGCGAAGTTACTTTAGTAAATGTGAAAATTCAAGAAGATAGGCAAAGTATAAAATCAGAGCCTCTTGATGAAGTTATGAAAAGAAAAATTATGAATTACGTTTTGTCTTAATACTTAATACTCAAATCTTAAATGGACTTTAAAAAATTCAAAGCCGCAGCAGTTCAAACTTCTCCAGTTTTTTTAAACGTAGAAAAAACTATTGAAAAAGCAATTGCATTCATGAAAGAAGCAACATCCAACGGAGCAAATTTAGTCGCATTTCCAGAAGTTTTTATTTCGGGATATCCTTATTGGAATTGGATTATGACTCCAGTTCAAGGAAGTATTTGGTATGAAAAATTATATAAATCAGCTGTAAAAATTGATGATGAAGTAATGAAACCTTTGTATCAAGCGGCAAAAAAATTGAACTGCCATGTTGTTATTGGAATTAATGAACGAGGTGATTCGTTTGGAGAAATTTACAACACCAATTTAATTATCAACAACAATGGAATTCTAATTGGTAAACACCGAAAATTAGTCCCAACTTGGGCTGAAAAACTTACATGGACAAGCGGTGATGGTTCCTCTCTAAAAGTTTACAACACGGAAATTGGACCAATTGGAACTTTAGCTTGTGGCGAAAACACAAATACATTGGCACGTTTTACGCTTTTGGCACAAGGAGAATTAATACATATTGCCAACTATATTTCGTTGCCAGTAGCTCCGCCAGATTATGATATGGCAGAAGCAATAAAAATTCGTGCCTGTGCTCATTCGTTTGAAGGGAAATTATTTACTGTTGTATCGTGTTCCACAATTTCAAAAGAAATTAAAGATGCTTTGAGAAAAGATGTTCCAAATGTAGATGAGCTTTTAACTAGAAAAAATTCAGCTTTTTCAGGATTTATTGGACCAAATGGAGCAGTAATCGGTGAACCATTAATCGATGATGAAGGAATTGTTTATGCTGATATCGATTTAGAAAAATGTATTCAACCCAAACAAATGCACGATATACTGGGACATTACAATAGATTTGATATCTTTGATTTAAGAGTGAACATTGCTCCTACCCGAAAAATTACGTTTATCGATAATCATGAGGAATTTAATAAATAGCAATAAACAAACCATTAAGATATTAAGGTTCATTAAGTTACACTTGAAATTTTAACTTCAAAAATTTTATAAATTTAATCTTATTAAATATAATTTACAAAAGTAAAATCCTTAATTTTCTCAATACTTTAATGGTCAAAAAAATAAAAACATGAACGATAACCATTCAGACGATCAAATTGGAAGAGCAAGAGTTCAAAACTCTCCCGAACTCGAGGCGTATTATAAAGAATTAGAATCGTTTGGCGCAGGTGCATTATGGACCGTTGCCAACGATATTGAACCTTGGGAACCACGAAGCTCATCGGTTCCAATGCTCTGGAAATATGACGATTTACGTGAACTAGTTTTAAAATCATCTGAATTAGTTACTCCTGAACAAGCTGGAAGACGCGTAGTTTATTTAGTAAATGACAAACGAAAAGATGTTTCTGCAGCAGTCGGTTGGTTATACACTGGAATTCAAGTAACTCGACCTGGCGAAAGCACATCAGCGCATAAACATAAAGCATCTGCTTTGCGATTTATAATGGAAGGCAAAGGTGGATACACAGTAGTTGACGGAAATAAAATAACTTTTGAAGTGAACGATTTTGTCATAACTCCTAATTCAACTTGGCATGAACATGGTGTTATAGAAGGTGGAAAAACTTGTATTTGGCAAGACGGATTAGACATTCCTCTAGTTAATGCTTTAGAAGCAAATGATTATGCTGTTCATGAAGGAAAACAAGCTTTAATAAATAAAGTAAATTATTCGCCAAGTACTTTTGGTTGTGCTGGATTAATTCCAGCCGATTCCAATTGGGATAAACCCTACTCACCATTATTCAAATATTCGTGGAAAGCAGTTTATCCTGCATTAATAGAAATACAAAAAGTAAAAGAAGTAGATAAATTTGACGGAATTTTAATGCAATATTCTAATCCGTTAACTGGAGGACATGTAATGCAAACTATGGGTGCATCAATGCAACTATTACCACCAGAATTTAAGGGAAAAGCACATAAACATACGGGTTCATTTGTCTATCAATGTGCTAAGGGAAAAGGATATTCCATAATTAACGGAAAGCGATTTGACTGGGCTGAACGTGATATTTTTTGTGTTCCATCTTGGGCTTGGCATGAGCATCACAATAAATCTAAAATCGAAGATGCTTGTTTATTTTTGTTTAATGATTTGCCTGTGATAGAAAAATTAGGACTTTATCAATCGAGAGATTATGAAGAAAATAACGGTCATCAGCAAACTTAAATTACAGTAAATAACCTCTCTAATATAAAACTATGAAATCACTTAAAACCAACATATATTTTAAAATAGGAACTATTCTATTCATTACACTGTTGTTATTAATTCCAACTGCAATGATTGAAAGTTTAATTAACGAACGACAAGCCACTCAAGAACAAGCGATTAGCGAAGTAAGTGGTAAATGGGCAAATTCACAAAACTTAGTTGGACCAATTGTATCAGTTCCGTTTTACAAATACATGAAAGAAGTAACTAAAAAAAATAAAGATACAACTACGAAAATTGTAAAAATTAAAGATTATATTCATTTTTTGCCGTCTCAACTAAAAATTGATGGAAAAATACTTCCAGAACAACGAAACAGAGGAATTTATGAAATTGTTGTTTACAATTCTAAAATTAATTTATCTGGAAATTTTGATGAAATTAAATTTTTAAATAGTGATATTCCTTTTAAAGATATTGAATTTAGCAAAGCTACGCTGTCACTCGGAATCGATGATTTACGTGGAATCGAAAAACAAATTAAACTTAACTGGAATGCCTCTACAAGTTCTTTTAATCCAGGAGTTGAATCGACCGATATTATTAAAACTGGTATAAATGCACCTGTAAAAATTGAACCAAATGATAGTTTAAAATATAATTTTTCATTCAATTTAGATTTAAAAGGAAGTCAAATTCTTTATTTTACTCCTGTCGGAAAAATTACAGATGTTTCGATCAATTCTCCTTGGAAAACACCAAGTTTTAATGGTGCATTTTTACCTGATAATCGTCAAATAACTGACAAAGGATTTACTGCAAATTGGAATATTTTGCACCTAAACAGAAATTATCCTCAAAGCTGGATTGGCAGCAAGTATCAAGTTAATGAGTCGTTGTTTGGAATTGATTTATTATTGCCTGTTGATAATTATCAAAAAGCTTTTAGATCTATTCGATATGCCATCCTTTTTATCGCATTTACTTTTTTAACTTTCTTCTTCATCGAAATATTAAATCGAATTTTTATACATCCAATACAATATATCTTAATTGGCATTGCTTTAATTGTGTTTTATACTTTATTATTATCAATATCAGAGCATTTAACTTTTAATTTAGCCTTTATAATTTCTGCATTTGCAACCTTATTATTAATCGCGGGATATATCAAAGCAATTTTAAAATCAACGCAACTTACCTATTTAATAATTGGAATTTTATCAATTTTATACACTTTTATTTATGTTATTATTCAATTAGAGGATTATGCATTATTAATAGGAAGCATTGGAATTTTTATCATTTTAGCCTTAGTTATGTACTTTTCTAGAAAAATAGATTGGTATAATTTATCATTAAAAGAAACAGACAAATTAACAGAATCTAACTAATGAAACTACTTACTTATAAAACTAACGAAACTGATTCCAGATTAGGATTTTTGCACAATAATCTTGTAATTGACATGGAAGATTTTGGTAAAATATCTAATTTTCCTTTGCCCGATGACATGCTTGATTTGATTGACTTGGGTTTTGAAATTATTGCTGAAATTACCGAATTAGTGCTTGAAACTTCTAAAGAAACCTTTGACGAAATTGGGTGTCAATTAGACCAAATTACTATTTTAGCTCCTATTGAAAAACCTAGAAAAAATATTATTGGTATCGGTTTAAATTATACCGAACATGTTGCCGAAAGTGCTCGAACACTTGATACAACTGGTAAATTACCACAAAAACCAATCATTTTCTCTAAACCTACTACAACAGTTACGGGAACAAATACCGAAATAATTAAAAATACAAAATTGACTTCGCAACTGGATTGGGAAGTTGAATTGGCTGTTGTTATTGGTAAAAAAGGAAAATATGTCCCTAAAACTGATGCAATGGATTATGTTTTTGGTTATACCGTCATTAATGACATTTCAGCACGAGATTGTCGCCGTGAAGGACAATGGATTGTATCAAAAGGTCAAGACACTTTTGCACCATTGGGACCATTTTTAGTTACCAAAGATGAAATAGAAAATCCACATAATCTGAATTTATCATTAAAAGTAAATGGAGTTGAAAAACAAAACTCAAATACAAAATTCTTATTATTTAACATCAACGATTTGATTGAAGATTTGAGTACGGTTTTCACTATAGAAGCTGGCGATATTATTGCAACTGGAACTCCATCAGGCGTTGGTGCTGGTAGAAATCCTCAAGAATGGTTGTATGATGGAGATATTGTCGAAGCAACTATAGAAGGAATTGGTACAATTGTAAATACAGTTAAGGAAATTTAAATAAATATTCAGTCTCAGGATTCAGTTTTCAAACTGCTCACTATCACTGAAACTGCAAACTAAAAAAGTATGAAATACAAAATAGGTCAAATAGTTCCATCCTCAAACGTAACGATGGAAACCGAAATACCTGCAATTTTTAGAGCTAGAGAAACCATATTGCCCGAACGATTTACGTTTCATAGCAGTAGAATGCGGATGAAAAAAGTGACTAAAGAAGAACTTGAAGCCATGGATGCCATGAGTTTGAAATGTGCTCAAGAATTATCAGATGCACAAGTTGATGTTATGGGTTATGCTTGTTTAGTTGCCATTATGAGTATGGGAAAAGGTTATCACTGCGTTTCTGAACTAAATTTGCATCAAGAAACCGTTGCCAATAACTTCCCTACTCCTATTGTAACTTCGGCTGGAGCATTAATTAACGGACTTAAAATACTTGGTGCAAAAAAAGTAGCTGTCATAACGCCTTACATGAAACCCTTAACCCAATTAGTTGTTGACTATATCGAAGATCAAGGTTTTGAAGTAGTCGATTTTATTGCCCTCGAAATAGCTGATAATTTAGAAGTTGCAAATCAAAACCCTATGAATTTGCTAGAAATATACAAGCGATTAGACTTGACAGGAGTTGATGTATTAGTTGCTTCTGCTTGCGTACAAATGGCATCATTAGAAGCAATAGATTTAATTCAATCACAAATTGGTATTCCAGTAACTTCGGCAGCTGTTTGTACTACTTATGAAATGATGAAAAAATTGGGAATCGCTACAAAATCGACTATTGGTGGCGCTTTATTAAATGGAAACTATTAAATCATAGATAATGAAATTTGAAGAAAAAAACGGAAAATTAGTACACAATTTTGAATTTAAATCGCAAACCGAGTTAGCTCAGTTTTTACTTGAAATTGCTGTTTATGCTGATCAAATACATCATCATCCCGATTGTAAAATACACAAAGCTTTTCAACTTGAAATCACGCTTTTTACGCACGATAAAAATGCAATAACTAAACTAGATTTAGATTTGGCTTCCTTTATTATTAAAACGTATCAATTAAAAAATTCATCTAAATAATTTTAAAGAAAGAATTATGAAAAATATTATAGCATTTTTAGGGGCTTTTTTAGCAGCTAAAAATACACGTTTTGGTTGTTTTGGAACTGTTATCGTTTTTATCGTTGTATATTATTTGATAAAAAAGGTTTTGTAGTTATAGTACGATATAAAACAAAAAAAGAGTCTAGTTTCCCAGACTCTTTTTTTTATAATAATTTGATAATTAGCTTCTTCTGCTCATTAGGATTCGCAATACATACCAAAATAAAAGCATGATTGAAGCAAATAATTGGAGTGAGGCACCAACATATTGTTCGGTTCCATATTGATCTTTTATTTGTGAAGTTTGATATAAAATACTTGCTGATGCTAGTACAACCATTCCAACTGAAAACCACAAACCAAGATTGAAACCAAAAATAGCTCCTACCACTATAATTCCTAATGAAACAAAACCACCAACAACCAATGCAGTTCGTAAAAAAGAAAAATCGGTTTTTGTGAAAAATACTACAGCGGTCAATCCTGTAAACATAAATAATGTTATTGCTACAGCTTGACTTAGCATTTCACCTCCAGAATAGAAATATGCCATTGCAATCATTGGCAGAAAAATAATTGCTTCTAAAACAACATAAATTCCTAATCCTAAATATTGCATGTTTCGTGATGGATTAAAAGCAAATCGATTTGACATTGTGGTTCCCAACCAAAATAATCCAATTATAAAAAGCCATCTGTAACCTCCCATCATCCAAGCAATTGCTGTGGTTGGCACAAAAGAAAGCAATAAATATTCTACAAAAATAAATCCTAAAATTGCTAAAGCAACATGCAAATAAGTTTTTCTGTAGAAAGTTGCTTTGTCATAATCGGTAGCGTTTGAGACTAAAATGTTATTGGTTATCATTGTTTTTTTGATTTTAAATTTTAACGAAATTACAGATTTATTTGTTACTACGATATCAGTATGTATATATTTTTTTGTTAAAAAAATTAGAATTATAAACTTAAAAATATTAAAAATAAAAAATAGTACAGCACTAGGTAAAATAAATTGCTATAATATATTTGAAAATTAAAAAAAAATCGCTCCTAAAAATTAATATTTAGGGAGCGATTTAAAATTAAATTTTTAAAAATTACTAAATTACCAAATTACAACTCGATCTTTATCGTCTTGTCGCATTGGTGTTCCTTTTTTAATACCAAAAGCTTTATAAAATTCTGGAATATTGGCAAGCGGTCCATTAATTCTGTATTGTGCTGGCGAATGAACATCGCTCATAATTTGATTTGCCAACGACTCTTTATTCGCATTTACCATCCAGGCGTAACCATAGGACAGAAAGTAGCGTTTGTCTGGATTTAATCCGCTAATAATTTCGTTGGTTTTGTATTGTTTTGTTTTTTTAAAGGCTTCATATCCCATAACAACTCCACCTAAATCGGCAATGTTTTCGCCTTGGGTGGCATCACCATTTACATTTTTATCGCCTACTTTAAATTTGCTGAATTGCGAAACTATAAGAGCGGTTTTAGCTTTAAATTTTGACAAATCGGCTGGTGTCCACCAATTGTTTAAATTTCCTTTATCGTCGTACTGACTTCCTTGGTCGTCAAAGCCGTGTGTGATTTCATGTCCAAAAGTAGAACCTCCAATGATTCCATATAAAATAGCATCGTCGGGCATTTTCCCCTCATAACCGGGAACCAAAATGTTGCAAGCGGGAACACAAATTTCGTTATTGCTTGGATTGTAATAGGCATTATAGGTTTGTGGATACATTCCCCACTCAGCTCTATCTACTGGTTTTCCGAACTTGTTTATCATGTAATTATATTCCCATTTGTTTACTGCAATCTTGTTTTTACAATAAGCATTTTTTTCGATTGTGATGGAACTTAAATCTTTCCACTTATCGGGATATCCCACTTTCATAACAATTTTGCTCAATTTATTGAGAGCTTTAACTTTAGTCTCGGCACTCATCCAATCCAGTTTTTTTATATGATTGGCATATACATCGCGAATGTTATTTCCAATTTCCAACAGTTTTTCTTTAGACCCTTTAGGTAAATATTCCTCTACATAAACCTGACCAATTAGTTCGCCAAGAGCTCCATCTGTTTGCTCTACAATGCGTTTCCAACGTGGTTTTTGGGTTTTAACTCCGTTTAAAGTTGTGGCATAAAAATTGAAATTTTGATGTTCAATGTTTTTATCTAAATAAGATGCATAAGTATTTACTAAATCCCATTTTAAATATGTTTTCCAATCGGCAATAGAATATGATTTAATCATCTTGTTCAATGCTTTATAGAATTCTGGTTGACCCACTATAACTGAATCTGCTTTTGAAATTCCTAAATCTTGTAAAGTATTAGTCCAATTTATGTTTGGAGTAAGTGCATTAAATTGAGCTAAACTCATTTTATTATAATTCTTAACTGGATCTCTTAATGCTTCTAATTTTCGAGAAGATTTGGCTAAATCGGTCTCTAATTTCATGATTGAAATAGAGTTTTTTGCAGCGTCAGCATCGTCAATTTTCATTAATTTCATCATTGCTTCAATATGCTTTATATAAGCAACTCTAATTTTTATATTTTCATCATCGGTATTAAAATAATAATCGCGCTGCGGTAAACCAAGTCCGCCTTGCATAAATTGTAACGCAATTTTATCACTTTTTTTATCATCTTGCGATACATAAAAACTAAATGCTGGTCCAGCACCAATAGTGTGTAAATGAGCTATTGTTTTTAATAAGGTTGGAATATCACAGACTTTTTCGATAGTAGCAAATTCCTCTTTTAAAGGTGAAATTCCATTTTTATTTATGGTAAGAGAATCCATTCCCGATGCGTAAAAATCACCTATTTTCTGTTTATTACTGCCTTTAGGAGTTTTAGATTTTGCCGAATTTTCACAAATAGATTTAACTTGATTGTTTATGGTATCTTGAATCATTCTGAAAATACCATTACTTTTTTCGGTTGACGGAATAGGATTTTTTTTAAACCATCCACCATTAGCATAATGATAAAAATCTTCGGATGGATTTACAGCAGTGTCTCTATTTGTTAATAACGGATCTACAAAAGGAGCTTCTTTTTTTGTACAACTTATAGTTAATGTCCCTGCAAGTACGAATACCAGTAAATGTTGAGTTAATTTCATAAATAATATAATAAAATTTAGTTAGATTGATTTCTCAAAGTTATACAATTATATTTTAAAAGCATAATGTGATGCCTTATCAGGGAAATTTTATTTTTAAATTTCAAAATAGGTTAAAAGAAGAATAATGTCTCTTAAATTATAAAAACTATCTTTGCAAAATATTATTCTTTAAGAAAGAAATTTACAACTATGACATTTAACGATTTACATTTAATAAAAAATATACAAACGGCTTTAACCGAAGAAGGATATGAAAACCCAACTCCTATTCAAGAACAAGCGATTCCTATTATTCTTGCTGGAACAGATTTAGTAGGTTGTGCGCAAACAGGAACCGGAAAAACTGCTGCATTTGCCATCCCTATATTAAATTATTTACATAAAATATCAGGATCGGCAAATAAAAGAAAAATTATTAGAACGCTAGTGGTTACTCCTACTCGTGAACTGGCAATCCAAATTGATGAAAGTTTTAATACTTACGGAAAATATACCAACATCCGATCGATGGTTATTTTTGGTGGAGTAAATCAGATGTCGCAAGTGGATCAACTTAAAAAAGGGATTGATATTTTAATTGCTACGCCCGGAAGACTATTGGATTTGCACAAACAAGGATTTATTGACTTAAACGATTTGCATTTTTTAGTTCTTGATGAAGCAGATCAAATGCTTGATATGGGATTTATAAATGATGTTAAAAAAATTGTAAAACTCACTCCAGACAATCGTCAAACGCTTTTATTTTCTGCTACAATGCCAATGGCAATAAGAGAACTTGCGGATACATTTTTAAAAACACCAAAATATGTTTCGGTTACACCAGTTTCCAGCACTGCTGAAAATGTAAATCAAAAATTATATTTTGTAGGGAAAGAAGATAAGCGAAAATTGCTTTATCACATTATTAGAAATGATAAAATTGATAATGTTTTGGTTTTTACACGAACTAAACATGGCGCTGATAATGTCGTAAAAGCATTAAAAAAAAACAATGTTACTGCAGAAGCTATTCATGGCGATAAATCTCAAAATGCCAGACAACGAGTTTTAGAAGCATTTAAAAATAAAGAAATCTCGGTTTTGGTTGCTACCGATATTGCCGCTCGTGGAATAGATATTGAAAGTTTACCTTATGTTATTAATTTTGATATCCCAAACATTGCTGAAACTTATGTTCACCGAATTGGTAGAACAGGTAGAGCCGGAAATAGTGGCTTGGCAATTTCGTTTTGTGCATCGGACGAACAACCTTACATAAAAGATATCGAAAAGCTTATTAAGATGACTATTAAAATAGATAAAGAACATCCTTACCCATATACTGATGTTCCTGAAAATCCAGATGCAAAACCTGACTTAAGAAATAAAAATAAGGAAACCAATTCAAGGAAATCGGTTGCATCGAAACAAAATAAAAAACGCTGGTATTAATCAGCATTTTTTGTGTGTATTAAATTTGTAATTATTTGAAATAATTTTACAGGCTCAAAAGGTTTGATAATTATATCGTTCATTCCGGCACTTAAGGCTTCTTCCATTATTTCTTGTTTATCAAAAGCGGTTAAAGCGATTATTGGAATTGTAATGCCTTTTTTCCGAATCAATTTTGAAGTTTCAAAACCATTTATTACGGGCATATTAATATCCATTAATATAATATCGAAAGTTTCGGTTTCAAGCAAATTGATTGCGGCATAACCATCTTCAAGTATTTTGCATTTAAAATTATTGTTTTCAAGTATTTTTTTTGTCACAACTTGATTTATTTTATTGTCCTCCACAACCAAAATTTTATAAATAAAATTAGATGATAAGTCAACTTCAATACTATTTATTATTTCTTTCTTTTTACTTTCGTCTGCATCAAAACCTATTGTGAATGAAAATTTAGTTCCTTCTCCTTCTTTACTTTCAAGGTGCACTTCGCTACCAAAAAGCTCAACTAGCCTTTGAACTATTGATAAACCCAATCCAGTGCCTTGATAGTCACCTTCTTTTCGCTCTATTTGAACAAATTTTTCAAAAATTTTAACTTGATCTTGTTCAGCAATTCCAATTCCATTATCAATAACTTCAAATTTTATAAACTGTTTAGTACCTTCTATTTTTTCGAGCTTAGCTGAAATTTTTACCTCACCTTCTTTAGTAAATTTTAAAGCATTACTCACTAAATTCATAAAAATTTGTGACAATCTTAATTTATCACCTATCAAACATTCAGGAATTTTTGTATCAATATCGTTTGTTAATTTATTAGAATTTTTAATTGCAATAAATTGCAGTGAATCTATAATTGTTTTTATTTCATCATTGAGATTAAAAATCATGTTCTCTAAAGTAATTTTATTTTCTTCTATTTTATTTATTTGAAGTAAATCATTAACCAATGATAATAAATATCGAGCAGAAAATTTTAATGAATTTAGATGTGGACTATTTGCTAATTCACGATGTTCGTCTAAAATTATATTGGTGATTCCCACGACTCCGTATAGTGGAGTTCGCAATTCATGACTTATAGTTGATACAAACTGAGTTTTTAATTGTGAAGCAACTTCTGCTTTATCTTTAGCAATTTTTAATTCAATATTTGCAAGTTTTAATTCTTGATTAGATTCTTCTCGAAAGGACTTATTTTTATATAAGGAATATACTAGCAATAACAGAATCAAGAATATGATTATAAACAATAATACAATTAATTTAGATTCCTTTAAATTAACTAATTGTTCATGTTTTTCGCTTTCTATTTTATCAATTTGTCTTCTGTATTCGTCCAGTTCTATTTGATTTCCAGCAATTTTAACTTTTTTTAATCGTTCTTCATTATAAATTTTTTCTTGCATCTTATTATGTAAATCCAAATAATAAAATGCTTGTTTAAAATTTCCGACTTTTTTATAATGATTAGAAAAATCGTGATATACTTCACTCAAATTTGTATCTAAAAGTTCTGATTTTATTTTTTTACCTAACGAAACAGCTTTTAAAAAATAAAATTCTGATTTTTTATTTTCATTTAGATAATCATAGTAAGAACCATATTGAGTTGCCAAAGTAATTTTGGATTCAAGTTCCCCATTTTTTTCAACATACTTTTTAGAAGCATCTAAATATTCTATACCATTTTTAAAATCATTGATAGCAAAATAAGCTCCAGATATATTGAGTTGTGTATAAGTAATTTCAGTAGAATCTTTTATTTTTCTTGAATAATTAAGACCTTCTTTATAATATTGAATACCTTTTTTGAAATCTATTTTTCTGTACGTGTAAACGTTTCCTAAATTATTATAAATCCAATCTTTTATAGAATCATTAGTAGTTAATTTGGCATGAATCAAAGCTTTATCGAAATAACTTATTGCTTTTTTAGGATCTGAAAATTCTTCAAAATTTAAACCTATAACATTTAAAGCTTTCGCTATTAATACATTATCTTTTAAAATGTGAGCATCATTTAATGCAATTTTAGCATGATTTAAAGATTTGTCACAATTTAAATTATATAGCTCATCACCAGCATTGAAAAGCATTTTTTCTATTTGTTGCTTTGAACGAACTGGTTCTTGCGAAAATAGAACTTGAAAAAAAACTAATATCAAGAGGAAAATTATATTTTTTAAAAGTTTCAAAATTTTTTTTTTAAGTACTAATTAAAAACGAGGATTTTGTTATTTAATAATATAAAAAAATCCCAATTACATGGGATTCTTTACAAATGTAACAAAATTGTTATTAATTCCTAATTAATTTTTTATATTTCAAACGTTTAGGAGTAAGGTCGCCACCCAAACGTTTTTTCTTATTTTCCTCATAATCAGAGAATCCACCTTCAAAAAAATACACTTGTGAATCCCCTTCAAAAGCTAAAATGTGTGTGCAAATTCGATCTAAAAACCATCTATCGTGCGAGATTACAACGGCACAACCAGCAAAGTTTTCTAAACCTTCCTCTAGAGCACGTAATGTATTAACATCTAAATCGTTAGTTGGTTCATCTAACAGTAAAACATTACCTTCTTCCTTTAAAGTCATTGCAAGATGCAAGCGGTTTCTTTCTCCTCCAGAGAGTGCTGAAACTTTTTTGTTTTGTTCGCTTCCACCAAAATTGAAACGTGATAAATAGGCTCTAGAATTTACTTGTCTTCCACCCATCATAATTAATTCTTGACCATCGCAAAAATTTTCCCAAATGGATTTATTAACGTCAATGTTAGAATGCGCTTGATCTACATAAGCAATTTTAACTGTTTCACCTACCGCAAAAACGCCACTATCAGTTTCTTGTTCCCCCATGATCATCCTAAAAATGGTAGATTTTCCAGCACCGTTTGGTCCAATTACACCAACAATTCCCGCTTGTGGCAGGGTGAAATTTAAATCGTCATATAATAATTTGTCCCCAAAAGCTTTTGCAACACCTTTAGCTTCAATTACATTAGTTCCTAAACGTGGTCCATTTGGAATGTAGATTTCTAGTTTTTCATCTAATGCTTTTTGATCTTCGTTTAACAATTTATCATAATTCTGCAAACGTGCTTTTTGTTTGGTTTGACGTCCTTTTGCTCCTTGACGAACCCATTCTAATTCACGTTCCAAATTTTTTCTACGTTTAGAGGCAACTTTTTCTTCCAAAGCCATTCTGCTTGATTTTTGATCCAACCAAGACGAATAATTTCCTTTCCATGGAATACCTTCACCTCTATCCAATTCTAAAATCCAACCTGCAACATTATCAAGGAAATATCTATCGTGAGTTACTGCAATTACAGTTCCAGCGTATTGTGCTAAATGTTGTTCTAACCAAAGTACGCTTTCAGCATCCAAGTGGTTTGTAGGCTCATCTAATAATAAAACGTCAGGTTGTTGCAATAATAATCTGCACAAAGCAACTCTTCGGCGTTCACCGCCAGATAAGTTTTTAATTGGTGTATCTGCTTCTGGAGTGCGTAACGCATCCATTGCAATTTCTAATTTTGTATCTAATTCCCATGCACCGCTTGCATCAATTTTATCTTGTAACAAGGCTTGACGTTCCATGAGTTTGTCCATTTTGTCGGCATCTTCATAAACTTCTGGAAGTCCAAACATATCATTAATTTTATTGAATTCATCAAGAATTGCAACTGTTTCTGCAACACCTTCTTTTACAATTTCAATTACAGTTTTGGAATCGTCCAAAATTGGTTCTTGCTCTAAATAACCAACGTTATAACCTGGTTGAAAAACAACATCACCTTGATAATTTTTATCAACCCCAGCAATTATTTTTAATAATGAGGACTTTCCCGAACCATTAAGTCCAAGAATACCAATTTTTGCACCGTAAAAGAAGCTTAAATAAATATTTTTCAATACTTGTTTGTCACTTCCTTGATACGATTTACTCAATTTTTGCATTGAGAAAATTACTTTCTTATCGTCTGACATATTATTTTTTGATATTAGATATTAGATATTTGGATTCTAGATATTTAGATATTAGAAGTCTGATTTTTACTATTAAGAAATAAGTTTAAATTAAATGTTTAAAACTAAGTTTCTTTAATCTTAAATCTAATAACTTACATCTACTATTTATTAAACTCTTCCTTTTAAGGCATTAAAGACCCAAGCATTAGCTAGAAAACCTACTCCAACAGCGCCAAATCCCCAACCTGCAACATCTGCATAACGATAAACTCCAAGACCTATTAAAATAAGTCCCATAAGTACCATTATAAAAGTTGCCCAGCCTAAAACTGTGTTTTTATTCATTCCCATTTTAAAAATTCAGTTTGCAAATATCGGAAATTAAAATTAATTAAAAATCTTTACTAACATTTCCTTGAGCAAATCATGATTTGGAATCGCATTCGACCCTACACCTTTACTTTTAACATCAATGTTTCTCAAGGTTGCTACTATAGAACTTACTTTTTTCATTGGATAATTTCTCAATGCAAGATCGTAATCCTTTAAAAAATAGATATTAACTCCTAAAACTGATGCAACATTTTTAGGATTCCTATCTTTTAACCCATGATATTTTAGCAGTTTTACAAAAAAGTTGAAAACCTGACTTGTTATAACAACCAAAGGATTATCCTTAGGGTTTTCAGCAAAATATTGCGCTATTTGATATGCTTTTAATTGATTTTTTGAACCGAGTGCATTTTGCAATTCAAAAAAATTGAAATCTTTACTAATTCCAATATTGACCTCAATATCTTTAGCTGTAATTTGACTTCCTTTAGATAAAATAATTTGTAATTTATTTATTTCATTACTTATTCTACTTAAATCATTACCTAAAAATTCTACTAACATAACGTTAGCTTTTGGCTCTATACTGTAACCTCTACTTTGTAAAACTCTTGAAACCCAAGTTCCAACTTGGTTATCGTACATTTTTTTACTTTCAAACAGCAATCCATTTTTAGCTACAGATTTTATGAGTTTTTTGCGCTTATCAAGCATTTTATATTTAAATGCAATAACCAACACCGTAGTTGGTTGCGGATTTAAAACATATGAATCTAAATTTTCGATTGTACGTGCTAATTCTTGTGCCTCTCTTACTACAACTACTTGCTTATCAGACATCATAGGGAATCTTTTGGCAGTACCTATAACATCTTCAATAGTTACATCTCGTCCATATAAAATGGTTTGATTAAAATCGCGTTCGTGTTCTTGTAAAACATTTTGCTCGATATATTCGGTTAATTTATCAATATAATAAGGTTCTTCACCCATCAAAAAATAAATAGGTTTAATATTTCCAGATTTTATATCGTTAATAATTTTTACAACTTCGTCCATTTTTTAAGTATTCAGTTTCCAGTTATTGTTATATTGATTAAATTTGTAAAATGCAAAAACTTAATTTTCCAGACTATAACTTTCGGTTCAAAAATAGTGAAAATAAAGTTTTAATTTTTGACGAAATTAGAAAAAAATTTATCATTTTAACTCCAGAAGAATGGGTTCGGCAACATGTAATTCAAAACTTAATTTTAGATAAAAATTATCCTAAATCTTACATTAATGTTGAAAAATTAATTAAAGTTAACAGTTTAAATAAACGTTACGATATTATTGTTTATCAAACAGATGGCTCAATTTTTTTATTGATAGAATGCAAGGCGCCATCCATTTCTATTTCGCAACAAACTTTTGATCAAATTGCTCGATATAATTTGGTTTTGAAAGCAAAATACTTAATGGTTTCTAATGGACTAAAACATTACTTTTGTCAAATGGATTTTGAAAACGAAAAATATATTTTCTTAAATCAACTTCCTGAATTTGGAGAATAAATTATGAACGATAAAAAAATTGCTGTAGTACTTTTGAACTGGAACGGTGTTAAATTGTTAAGTCAATTTTTGCCAAATATTGTTTTATATTCTGCCGAAGCTACCATTTATCTTGCTGATAATGCATCAACTGATAATTCAATTCAATTTGTAAAAGATAATTTTCCAACGATTAAAATTATTGAAAATATCGAAAATTATGGTTTTGCAAAAGGTTATAACCAAGCACTTATAAATGTATCAGAACCATATTATGCATTAGTAAACTCAGATGTTGAAGTAACTGAAAATTGGCTTTCACCGATCATTTCACAATTTGAGAACGAATCCAATACAGCTATTATTCAACCTAAAATTTTAGATTATAAAAATAAAAATTTATTTGAATATGCTGGCGGTGCAGGTGGTTTTATTGATAAATATGGTTTTCCTTTTTGTAGAGGAAGAATTTTTAATACTCTAGAAAAAGATTCAGGTCAATATGATGACCAAACTGAAATATTTTGGGCCAGTGGCGCTTGTTTTTTTATCAGGAAAGATATTTTTAAACAATTAAATGGATTTGATGCTGATTTTTTTGCGCATCAAGAAGAAATTGATTTATGTTGGAGAGCATATAATTTGGGTTACAAAGTAAAATACAATTCTAAATCTACAATTTATCATATTGGCGGTGCCACATTAAATGAAGGAAATCCGATGAAGACATTTCTGAATTTTAGAAATTCGTTATTTATGTTGATTAAAAATTTACCCAAAAATCAGTTATTTTCTATAGTATTTATTAGAGTGATTTTAGATGGAATTGCTGGATTACAATTTTTAAGTAAAGGAAAATGGATTCATTTTACTGCCATTTTAAAAGCACATTATTATTTTTACAAATATATTTCTACAAATTATAAAAAAAGAAGTACTGTTCAAAAAGCAAATTACTATCAAACAAAAAGTATCATTTTTAATTATTTTATCAAGGGAGAAAAGATTTTTAAATAATCTGATTTATTAGTTTGCAAATTTTGTAGTCACTAATTGGTAATAATTTGTAATTTTGTAACTCAAATTTTAATTTATGAAGAAAATAATTTTAATGCTTTCGTTAGTCGCTTTAACACTTACATCATGTGGTGCAAAAAAGAAAATTGCCGACTTAGAACAAAAAAACAAAGAATGTCAGGATTTACTGAATTCAACAACTGTCAAATTGAATTTATGTTTATCAGAAAAAGAAGCTCTAAATCAGCAAAATGATTATTTGAAAAAAAATAATTCCGACTTGATTAGTGCTTCTAAAGACATGACGGTTTTGTCTACAAAAGGTGCACAAAATATCGAAAAAGCTCTTGAAACAATTAAAGAGAAAGATTTAAAAATCTCAAGAATGCAAGACGCTTTAACTAAAAAAGATAGTGTAACGCTAGCTTTAGTTACTAGTTTAAAAAGTTCGGTTGGAATATCTGATCCAGACATTAACATTAATGTAGAAAAAGGTGTAGTTTTTATTTCGATTGCTGATAAATTGTTGTTTAAAAGCGGAAGTTACATGGTAAGTGATCGAGCAAAAGAAGTATTATCTAAAGTTGCAAAAGTTATCAATGATAAACCTACTTTTGAATGCATGGTTGAAGGTCACACAGATAATGTTCCTTTCACTGGAAACGGAGTTTTACTAGATAATTGGGATTTAAGTGTGAAGCGTTCAACAGCTATAGTTAGAGTTTTAACCAAAGATTTAGGCGTAAAACCATCACAACTTATTGCAGCAGGAAGAGGAGAATACATTCCCTTAGTTGATAATAATTCAGCAGATAATAGAGCAATCAACAGACGTACTCGAATAGTTGTATTACCAAAAATAGATGAGTTTTACGATATGATCGAAAAAGAAATGAAAAAGAAATAAGAATAATATTCTATTAAAACGTTTTGAGAAATCAGAACGTTTTTTTTTATTCTCCAAAATTAGCTGGAACAAGATCACCAACCTTTTGATTGGCAATGTAACCCGAGAAAATAATGTTTTCTATATTAGTATTGATTCCATATTTATCAACATAAAAAGTAGTAGTTTCAAATATAATTTTAGATTGATATTTCTTATCAAATAACAAATTGAACTCTGCAACAAAACTTTTGGTTGTTAAAGGCATTTCTTGTTTAGTTACTTCTATTTTATAGGATTCATCTACTTTAGTTACTGTAAAATAATCGTTTGGATTATCTTGATACTGACCTTTAAAAAGTAAAAAATTATGTTTGTCCCAAATATTGTTCACCAAATTTCTAAAAAAATGCATTTGAGATCCACGATAACATTTTTCTCTTTGCTGTAGAATTTTAGGATTCAAATTTATGTCTTCGAATCGAGATAAACCAGAATAAAAACTTCTTACAACATCGCTAGAACTTATACTTAATTTATAAAAATTGACTTCAAAATTGACCAATTCATAATTTACTTTATATCCTAAAGCACTATTTTTTATAGATATAGGCTTATCGGAAAAGGCTTTTAAAATATTTTTAGTTTCATTATATTCAAAATATAAATCGTCTTCATTTTCAATAATCGCTTTTCGTGCTACAGCAGAGGTTCCTAAAAATTGTTCCCTAAAAAGCTTTAATTTTTCTTTTCGGGTGAAGCGGTCTTTTTTAATAACTACTTCATTTAAAGAATTTATAACTTCCTTTAAAACAATTTTAAGTTCTTTATTATAATCTATCGACTTTAAAAATTGTGTTTCATAACCAATAAAACTTACTGCTAAAATACTATTAGTCTTCGAACCAAAATTTAAAGTAAAATTTCCGTTTTCATCAGCTATTGTAGCAATTGTAGTTCCATCAAAATAAATATTTGCTCCAGCCAAAGGAGCATTATTTTGATCTACAACTTTACCTTTAACAATTTGTCCAAAAGAAAAATTTAAAGCTAGAAATAAAATTAGAAATACACTGTTTTTCATACAAACTTTGTTAAAGAATATCTAAACTTCCTTTGCCCTCTCTAACTACAACGGGTTCATATCCAGATAAATCGATAATTGTAGAAGGTGTATTATCACCATATCCGCCATCAATAACTACATCTACAAGATTTTGCCATTTTTCAAAAATTAATTCAGGATCGGGTGAATATTCCAAAACTTCATCGTCGTCGTGAATGGATGTTGAAACAATTGGATTTCCTAGTTGTTTTACGATTTCAAGTGCTATTGCATTATCGGGAACACGAATTCCTACAGTAGTTTTTTTCTTAAATTCTTTTGGTAAATTATTATTTCCAGGTAAAATAAAGGTGTAAGCTCCAGGTAATGCTCGTTTTAATAATTTAAAAGTAGCAGTGTCAATTTGTTTTACATAATCTGATATGTTGCTCAAATCACTACACACAAATGAAAAATTTGCTTTATCGAGTTTAATTCCTTTAATTTTTGCAATTTTTTCTAATGCTTTTGAATTTGTTATATCACAACCTAATCCATAAACTGTATCTGTTGGATAAATAACTAAGCCACCATTTTTTAAAACATCAACTACTTTTTTTATCGCAGTTTCATTGGGCTTATCGATATATATTTTAATAAACTGACTCATAATTTATATAAAAGTTTAAAGTTGTTTAAGATTGTTTAAAGTTTTTTAAAGTTTAAAGTTTGACAATAATTGAATAATCGTAAACAATCGCAAACAATTTTAAACCTAAATTAAACTATTCTATAACATCTAATTTTGCAAACCGAAGCAATAATTTTTTAATACCTCCAACTTCAAATTTTATTTCAGCTTTCTTGTCGGCACCACTTCCTTCCAAATTTAAAACTTCACCTTTACCAAACCTTTCATGCATTACAATGTTCCCACTGATTAATTTAGTATCAAATAAATTATTTGCACTTGGAGCGTTTCCTACTGGTTTTAATTTTCTAATATTTATAGTAGATGGATTTTCATCACCATATTTTTTTGGAGGAATTCCAGAAACTGGTTTTGCTGTTCGCAATTTCGATTTATCTATATCTCCAAAAATATCAATATCCATCATTGGTTTGTAAGTATAACTTCCAAGGTTTTCAGGATTTAAATATTCTAAATATTCTTCTTTTATTTCTTCAATAAATCGAGAAGGTTCGCTATCGCAGAGTTTTCCCCATCGATATCGCGACTGTGCATAAGTAAGATACGCCTGATTTTCTGCTCTAGTTAACGCTACATAAAATAAGCGTCGTTCCTCTTCAAGCTCGCTTCTGGTATTTAAACTCATTGCACTTGGAAATAAATCTTCTTCCAAACCAACTACAAAAACAGTTGGAAATTCTAAACCTTTAGCTAAGTGAATGGTCATTAAAGCCACTCGATCATCATCGCCAGTATCATTATCTAAATCGGTTGCTAAGGCTACATCTTCCATAAATTCAGATAAAGCTCCTCTTGCGCCATCAATTTCGCGTTGACCTTCAATAAAATCCTTAATACCTCCAAGTAACGTTTCTATATTTTCAATTCGAGCAATACCTTCTGGTGTTCCATCTTTTTTTAATTCTTGCACCAACCCCGTTTTTTTAGATACATGATCTGCTAGAAAAAAGGCATCTTGACTTTCATTAATTACTTGAAAACTTTTAATCATGGTTACAAAATCTTGCAGTTTTGTTTTGGTTCCCGTGTTTAATTTCAAATCGATTTTATCAAGATGTTCCATAACTTCAAAAATGGAACGTTTGTAATGATTTGCTGCAACAGTAAGTTTTTCAATTGTTGTATCGCCTATTCCACGAGCAGGATAATTAATAACTCGAACAAGAGCTTCTTCATCTTTTGGATTTATAACTAATCTTAAATAGCACAAAACATCTTTAATTTCTTTGCGTTGATAAAATGATAATCCACCATAAATTCGATAGGGAATATCACGTTTACGAAGCGCATCTTCCATGGCTCGGGATTGTGCATTAGTGCGATACAAAATTGCAAACTCGCCATTTCGCATCTGATTTCTCATTTTTTCTTCAAAAATTGTTGCAGCTACAAATCGTCCTTCTTCACCATCTGTGACACTGCGATGCACTTTTATTTTTTGACCAAAATCGTTAGCAGTCCACACCACTTTATCTAACTTAGTTTTGTTTTTATCAATAATAGAGTTTGCCGCTTCCACAATATTTTTGGTAGACCGATAATTTTGCTCCAACCGATATGTTTTTACATTATCATAATCTTTTTGAAAATTTAAAATATTATTAATATTAGCACCTCGAAAGGCATAAATACTTTGTGCATCATCGCCAACAACGCAAATATTCTGAAATCTATCAGATAAAGCTCTGACTATTAAGTATTGAGAATGGTTTGTATCTTGGTACTCGTCAACTAAAATATATCTAAATCGATTTTGATATTTGGCTAAAACATCTGGAAATCTATTTAGTAATTCGTTAGTTTTTAGTAATAAATCGTCAAAATCCATGGCTCCCGATTTGAAACAACGGTCTACATAATTGGAATATATTTCACCTAATCGTGGTTTTTTACTCATTGCATCTTGCTCTTGCAACTCGGGATTATTTTGATATGCCTTAACGGTAATAAGTGAATTTTTATAAGATGAAATTCTGCCTAAAACTTGTTTTGATTTGTAAATATCTTTGTCCAATTGCATTTCTTTAATAATTGCAGAAATAAGTCGAACTGAATCTTGTGTGTCATAAATAGTAAAATTAGAAGGAAAACCTAACTTATCAGCTTCACTTCTCAAGATTCTTGCAAATACAGAGTGAAAAGTTCCCATCCACAAATTTTTGGCCTCATTAGTTCCCACAATATCTGCAATACGCTTTTTCATTTCGCGTGCCGCTTTATTTGTAAAAGTCAAGGCTAAAATTGAAAATGCGTCAACACCTAAACTCATTAAATAAGCAATTCGGATGGTTAAAACTCTAGTTTTTCCAGATCCAGCACCAGCAATAATAATCATTGGTCCTTCTTTTTGTAAAACTGGTTCTTGTTGTGCCTCGTTGAGTTGACTAATGTATTGTTGCATTGAAAAATATATTGGATGTTTACAAAAATAACGTTACTAGCCTTGAATTACAATTTATTTTAGCTCGAATTATTAACTATTTTTTGCTTCCACAATAAAAATTGTTTTTCTTTGTTTGGTAAAAAAATTCTATGTTAATGAAATCAAAAATATTTTTTTTTAGTTTAATTATTACCTTAATAATTAGTTGTTCTCCTCCATCAAAAAAATTCTCAACTACCTATAATACTGCGAATAAGGAAGGAATGGTAGTTGGAACAATATGTATTGTTAATAAAAGCTACAGTGAATATTCCTTTCTTTACACTGACGATTTACCTGGCATAAATGATTATCCAAACCTGTCAAACTTTATAACTTTTAAAAATACTTCAGGCGATTTTAATGAAAAAGGAAATTCTTACTATTTATTTACCATAGTTAAACCTAATGGTAAATATAAATTTGCGAAACTTAAAATATTTGATAATTCGGGACAAAAGCAATCAAGAATTGAGTTTCCTGTGGATATAAAATTTAATATTGAAGAAGGGAAAACTAATTATCTAGGTCAATTAACAATAGATACTAAGAAAAAATCATTTACTTTGGAAAATCAGCTGGAACGAGACCGAGAATGGTTTACAAAAAAAATACCCTCAATTCAGTTTTAATATAGAATGATAATGAATTTAGAAAAATTTGCAGAATTAGGTTTTTATACGCTACCAGCCATAACAGTTGGAATAGTTTCCTATAGTTTATTTAATTCTTATTTTAAAGAATTACAAAGTAGCCGAAAATCACTAATGCAGCAAGAAAATCAAAAACTATCATTACCCATTCGGTTACAGGCTTATGAGCGTTTAACTTTATTTTTAGAACGTATAAATCCAACTAAATTAATAGTACGAATTGCTCCATTGAGTGATGATAAATTTGATTATGAAAATTTATTGATAAATCTTATTGAACAAGAATTTGAACATAATTTAACACAGCAAATTTATATTTCAAATGCTTCTTGGAATATCATTTTAACTGCCAAGAATACTACCATTCAAATTATAAGAAAAACAGCTATGAGCGATAAAATTACTAATTCGTTCAAACTTAGAGAGAAAATTTTAAGCGATTTATTAGAAAATGAAGCTCCCAGTTCGATAGCATTATCTTATTTAAAAAGTGAAATAAGCGAACTTATTTAATTTAAATTATTGATTAAAAACTAAATAAATATATTAGATAAAACTCATATAATTACAATTGCTATTTTATCATCAATCGTTTTAATTGAAATTGCTCATCGGTATTTAAATCTAGTAAAATTGTTGAAAATTTATCAAAAATTTCTTGGTTTTTAAGTAGTTCTCTAATTTTATCTCTGGCATATTTTACCAATTGCCATTTGTGATGCGTCGTTGCATTTACCAAATTTTTTAAAACATTTAAATCTTTTGTTTTTAATAAAAATAGGCTTTCAAAAGCATTTTGACGAACTGAACTAGAGTAATTATTAGATGATAAATTTACCAACTCATCAAAATATTTTTGTTTTGAATTCAAATCTATAGTTTTGCTAAGTTGAAAGTACGTTAGAAATAAAATCCGCAAATTTTTATCATTATTTCCCTGCCAATTCTTAGCAATTTCAAGATATTTCGACTGTTCCTCAGGAAAATTATTCCATAAATTCATAAAAGCAGTTTCGTTAGTTTCATACGATTTATCGTTTAACAAAGTTTCGTAAGCTGTTTTAAAAGTTAACGGAATTGGATTTCTAGTTTCAGCAACCGCTTGACGAACTTTAACATCGTTTGTTTGCATCGCCATCAAGATTAATTTCTCCTTTTCTTCAAATGCTACTGAAGTGAGTTGATAAATAATTTCTGTTTTTATTGGATAAAATTCATTTGACTGTAAAATATCTGAATACAACTGTTCTTTTTCTGAAAACGGTTTGTCTTTAAAATTCTGAATTTCAATTAGTTTTCTTATAAATGCATTTTTCTTTAAAAGATTATCAACTTGTAAAGTTTGAAAATGATAATCGTCAAGCCACTCTTTTTGAAATTTTACAACATCAAAATTAGATACTTTTGCTACTTCATTTAAAAAATCATTGGTTTCTACATTTTGAAATTGATATTTCTTCAAATAATTTTTGACTACTTTTTGAAATAATGTAGCACCAATAGTTTCACGAATTATGTGTAAAGCCCAAGCACCTTTTTGGTAAAAAGAAATCGAACTTGCTTTTTCATTTAATATTGGAATTGTATCATTTTTAGAATTTTGCTTTATTAGTTGTGCATTTTTATACAACTGATAATAAAAATAATCATCTCCAAAAATTTGTCGTTCTGCAAGTAAAGCATAATAAGTTGCAAAACCTTCCTGCAACCAATGATGCTTCCCAGATTTTGCAGTAATCAAATCGCCAAACCATTGATGAGCTAGTTCATGAGCTTGAACATTTACATAATTTCTATCGTTAAAACCGGCTTCATCTACTACAAAATCTTGTAAAAATAATGTAGATGTTGTATTTTCCATTCCAGCATACAGAAAATCTTCCACCGGAATTTGACGGTAAATTTTCCACGGGTACTTCACTCCTATTTCTGTTTCTAAAAAGTCGAAAATAGCTTTAGAATCCTTAAAAGTGAACTGATATTTATCTGAATCCTTAGGTTGATAAAAATTTTCCAATATGATTCCAGATACTGATTTATCTAATTTAAACTGAAATTTTCCAATGGCAAGCATTAATAAATAAGATGACATAGGTTTATTCATCTTATAATGCCAAGTTTTTAAACCTGCAACATTAGATGGAATAGAATTTAAGAGTCCATTTGAAATAACTGAATAGTTAGCATCGAACGAAATATTCATTTCAAATAGTAATTTCTCGTTTACATCATCAAAACTTGGAAACCAATTGCTAGTGTATTTTCCCTGACCTTGAGTCCAAATTTGTCCATTATTAATATTATTCCAGTTAAAATAGAGTGCTTGTTTTGGTTTTGCTGTGTATCGCAATTGCAATTTATTATTTCCTTTCTTAAAACCTTCAAATAAAATCAATTGTTTTTCGGTAATTTTAAATTTTACTTCTTTTCCATTGATTTCAATATTAGAAAAACCCATATTAACGGCATCTATACGAATTGAATCTATTGATTGATTTACATTAAAATCATATTTTACAGTTCCTAAAACAGACTTATCTATTGGATTTAACGAAAGTTGGGCAACTGCTTTAGTAAAATTTACTTTTTCAAATTGTTGTGCTAATGAAATTATTGGCAATAACAGAAACAAAAACTTTTTCATAATTGTAATTAAAACACAAACATACAAATTTTAAAATCTGATATGAAAAAACTACCTTTACCTATCTGATAAATTACGAACCTTGAAAATATAAATGTCTGTTACTTCCATATTACAAACTTCAATAGAATATTTAAAAGGCGTTGGACCAGTTCGAGGAGAATTGCTTCGCAAGGAACTCAACATCCATCGATATATAGATTTATTGAATTTTTTCCCAAATCGATATATTGACAGAACACGTTATTATAAAATTAATGAACTTCAAAATAGTACTGCCGAAGTTCAAATTATTGGAAAATTAATTCATATTAAAACAGTCGAATTTGGTAAAAATCAAAAACGATTGGTTGCTAGTTTTGCAGACGATACTGGACAAATGGAACTCACTTGGTTTCAAGGAATAAAATGGATAAGAGAATCGTTAAAACTAAATGAACCATATGTGATTTTTGGAAAAACGTCTAATTATGGCAATCAATTTTCAATGGCACATCCAGAAATGGAACTTCTAGAAGAACACAAATTGAGTTTACGAAGTGCCATGCAACCTGTGTATCCAAGTACTGAAAAATTAAACCAACGTGGTGTTACCAATAAGGTTATTAACAAAGCGATGCAACAATTGTTTATTGAAACAAATGCAAAATTTAGTGAAACATTGCCCGATTATTTACTGGATCAATTGAAAATGATTTCAAAAAATGAAGCTATGTTCAATATCCATTTTCCTAAAAGCCAAGAACTTCTACAAAAAGCAACCTTTAGATTAAAATTTGAAGAATTATTTTTTATCCAATTACAATTAATTACAAAAAATTTGATTCGAAAACATAAAATTAAAGGACAATTGTTTGATAAAGTAGGAACTAATTTTACAGATTTTTATAATAATCATTTGCCGTTTAGTTTAACAAATGCTCAAAAAAGAGTACTTAAAGAAATTAGAAATGACATGGGAAGCAATGCCCAAATGAATCGATTATTGCAAGGCGATGTGGGATCTGGAAAAACTATTGTAGCCTTAATGAGTATGATATTAGCTAAAGATAACGGTTTTCAAAGTTGCTTAATGGCACCAACAGAAATTTTAGCCAATCAGCACTTTATAGGATTATCAGAATTAGCACAAAATTTAAATATTTCAATAAAAATTCTAACCGGTTCATCAAAAACTGCCGAACGAAAAATTATTCATCAAGAGCTTGAAAATGGCACTTTAGACATTCTTATTGGAACCCATGCTTTACTTGAAGATAAAGTAAAATTCAAAAATTTAGGATTGGCTGTTATTGACGAACAGCATCGATTTGGAGTTGAACAACGGTCGAAATTGTGGAAAAAAAACGAAATTCCACCACATGTTTTAGTCATGACCGCAACGCCTATTCCACGAACCTTAGCAATGAGTTTGTATGGCGATTTAGATATTTCAGTAATTGATGAATTACCACCAGGACGAAAACCTATTCAAACTGTACATCGATTTGACTCGAACAGATTAAAAGTTTTTAAATTCCTAAAAGATGAAATTGCTAAAGGAAGACAAATTTACATAGTCTATCCCTTAATTCAAGAATCAGAAACTATGGATTATAAAGATTTAATAGATGGATACGAAAGTATTTCTAGAGATTTTCCACTACCTCAATATTCTATATCGATTGTGCATGGACAAATGAAACCAGCAGAAAAAGAAGCTGAAATGAAACGTTTTGTTGCTGGAAAAACTAATATTATGGTAGCTACAACGGTAATTGAAGTTGGTGTAAATGTTCCAAATGCAAGTGTAATGGTTATTGAAAGTTCTGAGCGTTTTGGATTGTCACAATTACATCAGTTGCGTGGCAGAGTTGGTCGTGGTGCTGAACAAAGCTATTGTATTTTAATGACGGGATTTAAACTTAGCGCAGACAGTAAAACCAGAATAGAAACAATGTGTAGCACAAACGATGGCTTTGAAATTGCCGAAGTCGATTTAAAACTGCGTGGACCAGGCGATATTATGGGAAAACAACAAAGTGGCGTATTAAATTTACAAATAGCCGATTTAGTACGTGACAAAGATATTTTGATGTTAGCACGAGAGCATGCTTTAAAACTTTTAAAAAATGATGCTTCAATGTCAAAACCAGAACATCAAAAAACGAGAACTGTCTTTATAGAAATGAGTGCTAAAAAGAATATTTGGAATTATATTAGTTAGTTCACTAAAAAAGCAACTATTTTATTTTCCGAAAACCTTTTTATCTTTATAATAAGAAATTGCTCCTAAAAGTGCTACAAATCCCAAAGAGTAATATACAAAACTTGGTGTAACAACTTTATCTCCACTTGCGTACGAATGCAATCCCGTTAAATAGAAATTTACACCAAAATAAGTCATCATTATCGAATAAAAAGCAATGATACTCATGAGGTTAAAGACCCATTTCCCTCGTAAAGCAGGAACAAATCGGGCATGAATAACAAAAGCATAAATCATTATACTTATTAATGCCCAAGTTTCTTTAGCATCATAACCCCAATATCTTCCCCAACTTTCGTTTGCCCATTGCCCACCTAAAAAAGTTCCAATTGTAAGCATTACTAAACCAATTGTGAGCGCCATTTCATTGATATAGGTGATTTCTTTGATGTGCAAATCCATCTTGATTTTGTTTTTCTTATTCGAACACAAAATCAAAATTAAAGCCACTGCTCCTAAAACCATCCCTAAAGTAAATGGACCATAACTTGCTACAATTACCGCAACGTGAATCATTAACCAATAGGAATTTAAAACAGGTTCTAAATTTCCAATTGCTGGATCCATCCAACTCCAGTGTGCAATCATCAAAATCATAGACGCTACAAAAGTTCCCGATGCAACCGTTAATTTTGATTTTCTGTCAAACGCTAAGGTAAAAAACATCGTTGCCCAGGCAATATAAATCATACTCTCGTAGGCGTTACTCCAAGGCGCATGACCTGAAATATACCAACGAACTACGAGTCCTGCGGTATGCAAGAGAAATAAAAATCCTATTAAAATATGAATTCCATTAATGACAAATCGGATTGTTTTTTTTTCAAAAAATATGTTGATTATAGTAATCAAAAGCATTAAACATCCTGCAAGCATATATAAAACATACAAGTTTTTAAAAATATCATATTTGTTATATGTTATTTCAGCATCAATTTTTTCATCGGTAGGGCGCACTGATTTCCCAAACTTTTTTTGATAGTTTTCAATTCCCAAAACCATAGTATTTGCCATGGTATAATTTTTACTATCAGATGCTTTTGTCAATCCGTTGAAGTATAATGGCAAAGCAGTTTTAATAGTATCTAATGAAGTTTTTGTTGTCTGGTTTAGCTCTAAAAATGAAACCCATTTATTATTTTTATCCCCAGGAATAGGAAATATTTTTAAAATATTACCGCTTAGTGCCGAGTTCAAAAGATTTATTTTACCGTCGGCTTCTTTAAAATCTTTTTGGAAATTATTTGGTGTTGTAGTCCGATACGCCTCGTCAAGAAATGGAGCTAATTTGTAATTTCCCTTTGCATCAAAAAAATCTTTGAATCTGGCATATTTTACATCCGATTTTATTCCTAAAATCTTATGAATACTATCGTTTTCTTTTTTCAAATAAATTAAAGGAACTTCAAACCAAACGGTTGGAAATTGAGTCATTGACATAAATACTTGATCAGAATTCATCCCTTTGTAAGTGTCACTTTTACTAACTTTTCGCAATAATTCTGACGAAAAAGTATTAATAGGTTTCATTCTACCACCAGCATCTTGAATTACCAATCGACCAAATTTTAAGGCTTGAACTTCTGGCACTTTATATTTTTGAATAATCGAATCTACTTGTTTTAAAGATGGTTCTGTTGGCGTTGCATGATTTTGAGAAAAACAAGCAAACGATACTAGAAAAATTAAAACTGTTAGCAATTTCTCTTTTTTAGCTTTTACAACTTCTAACTTTCGTTTAATGTCATCAAATCGTGTGTTTTTTGTAAAAAGTATTGCCATCATAGCAAAAAACAGCATAAAATAGCCAATGTAAGTCAGCAAAGTTCCATAAAAATCATGATTTACCGATAAAACAGTTCCCTTTTCATCTGGATCAAAAGAGGATTGAAAAAATCGATATCCTTTATTATCTAAAATATGATTCATGTAAATATCAGCATCTGATTTCTTACCATTTTCATCCACTACAGTAACTTTACTTTCATAAGAAGCGTAACTTTTATCGGTTCCTGGATATTTTTTGGCAACGAAATCATTCAATTTTATTGAAAATGGAAGTGTATACACTTTACTTCCAAAAAATAATGTGTATTCTAAATTGCCAATTTTCACAATTTTGGGTTCACCTTGCTTCCCTTTTGAACCAACAAGTGTTACATTTTCGGTTTTGCCTTCATTTGAAACAGAAACTATCAAGGCATCATCACCTTTTTTGTTTTTATAATCACCTGATGATTTGTATGTTATAACTCCTTTTTTTGGTTGATCTGGAAATACAAATTGTGCACCGCCTAAATTATAAAGCGATCTAAACATTAATTTTTCAGTAGAATTTTTAGCAATCTTCCCTTGAAATTTGTCAATCATTCGCATAAACTGTCCATTAAAAGGAGAAGATATTGTTGTTTCAGTAGCATTTACAGTTATATTTATTGCCCCTTTTGTGGTTTTATTTAACGCAAATAACAAATTATGAATATTTTGAACCTCACCTTCTTTCAAAAAATGCTCATGACGTTTACCTTCGCTGGATTCTACTAATTTTAAAAAATAAGTTCCATTTTTTGATGCTGAAATAGTTTCTTTAGCATCCATAATAAAATTTTGATATACTATTTTAAATGGAGTTTTATCAAATCGTTCTGATATTGTAAAATCGCAATCAACTTTCTGAGACAATAAGAGTGGTTTTTCAATAGTTTTTCTTTTCATCTGACCTTCATATTGTCCGTCTATAAAAACTGTGAGATAATTTTTATCTGAAAAAAACTGATTTGACGTTGCGCCTTCTCTTATGGGCATCATTCCTTCAAAACTAATGTAACGCGTTACACCAGCACCAATTATAATAAAAATGAAAGATAAATGCAGTAAAAGTGTTGCCCATTTTTCTTTTTTTTGCAGCTGATATCGTTTTATATTTCCAAAAAAATTGATTAAAAAGAAAAGCAAAATAAGTTCAAACCACAACGCATTGTAAATTAAAATTTTAGCAGTGTCAGTGTTATATTCGCTTTCAATAAAAGTTCCTATAGCCATTGAAATTGCATATCCAAGAAACAAAATAGCCATTAAACGAGTGGAAAATAAAAGGGAAAGTATTTTTTTTTGCATGTCGCGAACTCCTATATTTTTTATGTTGCAAAAGTAAAGCAAAATACTCACATTATGTGCTAACTAAAGTCGCTTTTAAGTGTTTTTTAAGACACGTTTACAACGATTTATTTTTAATATTAAATTTGAAAAAAAATAATACTTTAGCCAAATGATATCTGTCTCGATAATTGGTTCTGGAAATGTAGCTTTGCATTTAATAACCGCTATTTCTAACTCAACTGATTTAGAATTAGTTCAAGTTTATGCTAGACAAAAAAGTGATGATTTAAAAGATATTCTACCGTCAAAAATTGTTGCTAATTTATCTGATTTAATACCAGCTGACTTATATATAATCGCCGTTTCAGATAATGCTATTGCTTCACTATCAAATCAGCTTCCTTTTGAAAATCGTCTGGTAGCGCATACATCAGGAAGTATTTCTATTGATGATTTGAATTCAAAAAATAAGAAAGCAGTTTTTTATCCGTTACAAACATTTACAAAGAATAAAGAAATAAATTTTAAAACAGTACCTGTTTGTATTGAAGCAAAGACTGAAAGTGATTACGAGATTATAAATAAAATTGCTCATTTTTTATCAAAAGAAGTTTATAAAATAGATAGCAATCAAAGAAAAGCACTTCATGTTGCAGCGGTATTTGCAAATAATTTTGTGAATCATTTATATCTAATAGGAAATGAGGTTTGTAAAGAACATGATATTAATTTCAATATTTTAAAACCGTTAATTCTGGAAACCTCAAATAAAATTTTGAAACTTTCACCCATCGAGGCTCAAACTGGTCCAGCCAAAAGAGGTGATACTGAAACACTAAATTCGCATATTGATTTTTTAACTAATAAAAATCAAATTGAAATATATAAATTGCTCACAAAATCGATAATTGATCATGGCAAAAAGTTATAAAGAAATTATGAACGACATCAATACTTTTATTTTTGATGTAGATGGAGTTTTAACTGATAGTTCGGTTCATGTTACTGAAACTGGAGAAATGCTTCGAATTATGAATATTCGAGATGGATTTGCTATGAAAGCCGCACTAGAAAGTGGTTACAAAGTGTGCATAATTTCAGGAGGAAATAATGAAGGCGTTCGTACTCGATTGCGGAATTTAGGTGTTTTTGATATCCATTTAGCAAGTCCTAACAAAGTGGAAACCTTTAAAGAATATATCGAATTATATGAAATAAATCCAAGTCACATTTTATATATGGGTGATGATATTCCTGATTATCACGTTATGAAATTAGTAGGTTTACCAACTTGTCCACAAGATGCTGTGCCAGAAATTAAAGCAATTTCTACTTATATTTCCCACAAAAATGGTGGCAAAGGCGCTGTAAGAGATGTTATAGAACAAGTGATGAAAGTACATGGAAAATGGCATTTATACTATGACGGAAAACATGACTAAACCTATTAAATTTGAATAATGCTTTAGAATTTATACCAGTTTGTCATACGAAAATTTCCTAATTTATTATAATCATAATGACGTTTTTAAATTTAATTCGATACAGAAACCTTTTGCTACTAGCTTTTATGCAACTAATTTTTAGATTTGGATATTTAGAAATTGTGAAAATTCCACTGTCAATGTGGCATTGGCAATATTTTTTGTTAATACTTTGTACCACATTAATTGCTGCAGGTGGCTATGTCATCAACGATATTTTTGATCAAGAAACAGATTCCATAAATAAACCAGAAAAAGTATGTATTGGAACAAAAATTTCCGAGGAATTAGCTTATAAAATTTACGCTGGTTTAACAATTGCTGGAGTTGGCATTGGTTTTATTCTTTCAAACTCCATTCAACACCCAAACTTTGCAGGACTTTATGTATTAATCGCCATTTTATTATATCTATATTCTAGTACTTTAAAAAAAATTGCAGTTTTTGGGAATATTGTTGTAGCGTTAGTACTAGGATTCAGTGTCATAATAATTGGAATATTTGATATTTATCCAAATACATTTCCAATAAATCAACAGTTAATGTCGCTTCATTTTTCGATATTATTTGGATATGCTAAGTTTGCTTTTATTATAAATTTTATTCGTGAAATAGTCAAAGATATTGAAGATATAAAAGGAGATAAATTAGATAAATTAAGCACTTTACCTATTGTTATTGGAACTAAAAATACAACCAAAATTGTTAGTGTATTAATTTTAATTCCAATACTATTTTTATTGTATTATTGTGATATTTATTTAATGTCCAGCAAATTGATTTACACAACATTATATATTTTATTTTTAGTTGTTGCGCCATTACAGTATTGCGCAATCAAAATTTGGAATGCCACTGAAAAGAAAGATTTTCAACACATTAGTACTATTTTAAAATGGATTTTGTTTTTTGGAATTATTTCTATTACTGTACTAACATTTAATATTAAATATAATGGATAACGAGAAACTAAAAAATATTAAAATAATTTTAGCATCTGGTTCTCCAAGACGGCATCAATTTTTTAAAGATTTAGATTTAAAATTTGAAATCAGATTAAAAGAAATTGAAGAAATTTATCCTGAGCATTTAAAACGAGAATTAATTACCAATTATCTTGCAGCGCTAAAAGCCAAAGTATTTGAAGGCGAATTAAATCATGATGAGTTACTTATTACTAGTGATACTCTGGTTTGGTTAAATGATAAAGCTCTCGGAAAACCTAAGAATTATAAAGATGCCTTTGAAATTTTAAAATCAATATCAAATCAAACTCATGAAGTAATAACATCGGTTTGTTTTAAAAGTGTTAATAAAATAGAAGTTCTGTATGATGTTACTAAAGTAACTTTTAAGGAACTTTCAGACGAACAAATTATATATTATATAGATAATTACAAACCGTTTGACAAAGCTGGTGCTTATGGAATACAAGAATGGATTGGACTTATTGGCATTTCAAAAATAGAGGGATCGTACACAAATGTTGTAGGATTACCTACCGAAAAAGTATATAATTATCTCATAAATTATAATATAAAGGAGTGAGAATTTTACAACTTTACAAAACAATTATATAACGATTTTAATTAATTTTAAAGCATTTTTGTTTATCATAACTTAAAAAAATGAAAATTTAATTTAAATAATAATGATTAATTCAGAAGAGAATCCTTTATACATAAAAATTGCCTTTTCACTTATTATCATTTTGTCCATTGGCACCATCTTATATTGTGGAAAAGAAATTTTAATGCCGATATTTTTATCCTTCTTGTTTGCAATTATGTTGCAACCTATTGTTGTTTTTTTTAATAAAAAGTTAAGATTTCCTCACATATTAGCTATAATTTTTACACTTACACTTTTTGTCGCCATATTGTCTAGTTTATTTTATTTTGTTTCCATTCAGGTAAGCGATATTATAAATGATTGGACTAAAATTAAAACAAATTTTTATGTTCATTTAGAGTATATTCAGCATTTGATAAAAGATAATTTTAATTTATCCAAAAGAGATCAAAAACAAATTTTAGATGGGGCAAAAAAAGATGGAATGAAACAAAGTAGTGAAATAGTTGGAAGCACACTATTGTCTTTTTCAGATTTTATTTTGACCGCTACTTTAATTCCGATATACACTTTTTTAATATTACTTTATCGAATTCATTTTATAAAATTTTTCTGCAAACTATTTAATTCAAAGCATCACACAAAATTACAAGAAATTTTATTTGAAATTAAAGTAGTTATTCAAAGTTATGTTGTAGGTTTAATAATTGAAATGATTGGCGTTTCTATTTTAACAACTATTGGACTTTATTTTATTGGTATTGAATATTTTATTTTATTAGGAATCATAACTGGTGTTTTAAACTTAATACCTTATGTAGGGATTTTATTCGCTGGAATTTTAACTATTGTTGTGTCACTTTCAGGAACTACAGATTTTGCAATAGTTTTATATATTATAGGAGTGAATTTTGTAGTTCAACTCATAGATAATAACATATTTGTACCCTTATTTGTAAATTCAAAGGTTTCAATAAATGCATTTGTATCTATCATTGGTATTATTATTGGAAACATTTTTGGTGGAATTACTGGAATGTTTCTTGCAATTCCAATCATTGCAATATTAAAAGTAATATTTGATAGAATTGAAGGTTTAGAGTCTTGGGGATATCTTTTTGGTGATGATTTACCCAAAACTTTTGAGTGGCGTCGAATAAAAATTCCAATGTTTAAATCTGATAATACTACAAGTTCACAAAATTTTGAAATATTTATTAAACCCAAAACTGAAGATGAAAATGTAGAAGTTTCAGAATAAATTACTAAACTTTAAAGGCACATTTTATTTTCTTTAAAAAGATATATGAAAAAACATTTTTACATATTTATTTTTGTAATTCTTTATAATTTTCAACCACTTTTAGCGCAAGTTGAAGTTGAGAAAGATACTGCAAAAATGTATGTCAATATTGAAAAATATTCAGAGAAAAGGAAGTTTACGAGGTGGTTGCATAAACTTATTTTTGAGCCAACAAATCAAAAACCCGAACTTCCTGAAAAAATTGCAAAAATCAAGGACTCTATTAAACTAGTTGGAAAAATTATTAGAAAAATCAACATTGTAACTCTTGATCCTTTTGGATATTCAGAGTCGGATACCAAAAAGGTTCCAAGCAACTGGGGTGAACGTGCAGGTAACAATATTCATTTTAAAACTAGAGAAAATACGATTAGAAATCTACTTTTATTTAAAAAAAATGAACATTTAGATTACATAAAGTTAATTGAGTCCGAACGTTTAATAAGAAGCCAACGTTATGTGCATCGAGTTATAATTAAAACAGAAGCAATTTCAAAAAAATCTGATTCAATTGATGTTTCAGTCAGAGTATTAGATACCTGGAGCTTGACTCCAGAAGGTAGCCTTTCTGGTTCCAGTTTAAATTTTGAATTAAACGAACGTAATTTCTTAGGCTTAGGACATGAGTTTGATAACCGAATCGTAAATAGGTTTAGTGATAAAAAAAATGGGTATAACATTAAATATACCGTTCCTAATTTTAAAAATACTTATATCAGAACAACTTTAATTTATAATAAAGATTTAAATGATTTTTATGATAAGAGTATTGCTTTTGATCGACCCTTTTTTTCACCCTTAACGCGTTGGGCAGGTGGCATAAAATTTAATCAAACATTCTCAATTCAAGAATTTAAAGATTTAAATAATCTATCTGATTTTCAAAATAATAAAAATAATACGCAGGATTTTTGGATAGGACATGCAAACGGAATTTTTAATGGATCATCTGTAAGAGAACGAACTACAAAATTTATTTTGACAGCAGGTTTTTTAAATGTCAATTACATTGAGAGTCCTAAAGCTATTTATGACACCATAGGTTTTTATACCAACGAACGTTTTTTCTTATCGGGTATTGGTATTGCATCTCGACAATTTAAACAAGATAGTTACATTTTTAATTATGGCGTAATTGAAGATGTTCCTATTGGGAAAATTTATGGCATAACAGGTGGGTATCAATATAAAAACCAGAGAGAACGTCTATATGCCGGTGCTAGAGCTAGTTTTGGAAAATATTTTAAATGGGGATATTTAAGTACCGATTTTCAATATGGAACTTTTTTTAGAGCTAACAAAACCAACCAAAGTGCATTTTCATTTCAATCAAATTATTTCACAAAACTAATTGACTTAGGAAAATGGAAACTCAGACAATTTATAAAATCCCAACTTATTTTAGGTCAAAATCGGCTTGATACACCTGCCGACCGACTTATATTAAATGATAATTATGGATTATCAGGATTCAGTAGTAGCATCAATGGAACTAAAAAAGTAGTTTTAACTTTTCAAACCCAAGCTTATTCCCCTTGGAATTTAATCGGTTTTAGAATAAATCCATTTTTTAATTATGCGGTAGCATCACTTGGAACTTCTGAAATTCCTTTAACACAGAGTAAATATTATTCCAAAATAGGTTTTGGAGTTATAATTAGCAATGATTACTTAGTTTTTAATTCATTCCAAATTTCTTTTGCATATTACCCAAAGATTCCAGATCAAGGTGACAATCTTTTCAAAAATAATGCATTTAGAACAACAGATTTTGGTTTTCAAGACTTTGACCTTGGAAGACCACAAGTTGTACCATTCAGATAATTTTTCAGATTTTTAAAAAGTATTTTAGATAGTGAAATGCCAAAATAATGTAACAAAAAGCAATTATTTTGTAACACTAAAACTCTAGTCATAATACATCTTTGCAATGTAGAATTATTTAAAATATCTACTTAAAAATCAAAAAAAATATAATGAAAAATGTATTGAAAAAATCAGTTGTTGCTGTTGCAATTATGGTAACTTCTTTTAATTTTGCTCAAACTACTAAAACTACAACAAAACCTGAAATTAAAGACACTCGTGAGAATTTTAAAATTGGTTTGAAAGGTGGTGCAAATTTGTCAAACATATATGATGAACAAGATCAAAATTATGCAGCTGAAAAAAAATATGGCTTTTTTGCAGGTGCATTTTTATCTATTCCGTTAAGTAAATACTTTGGAATTCAACCTGAAGTGGTTTATTCTCAAAAAGGTTTTAAAGCCAATGGTAATGTTTTAGGCGTTGGATATCAGTTTACAAGAACTTCAAATTATTTAGATATTCCACTTTTAATTCAAGTTAAACCAACGGAATGTATTACTTTAGTAGGCGGTCCGCAATTTTCATATTTGTTAGAAACTAAAAATGAATTTAATGGATCGACTAATACCATTCAAGAAGATGGAATTAACAGTCAAAACTATAAAAAAAATATTTTTGGAATAGCTGTAGGAATTGATTTCAATATTGACAATTTTATCATCACTACTAGAGGTGGTTGGGATGTTACTAAGTCAGATTCTAATGGAAATACAACAAATCCAAGATATAAAAATCAAGTCTTGCAATTGGGAATAGGTTACACATTCTAAACAATAAAAATTTAAAAACAAACATAAAATAAAATTATCATGGAAAAAGGAAATGTAGTTACAGGATTATTAGCAGGTATTGCAGTAGGTGCCGTTTTGGGAATATTATTTGCCCCAGAAAAAGGAATTGAAACACGAAAAAAAATAGCAAAAAAGGGCAAAGAATCTTTAGGCGATTTGAAAAATAAATATAATGATGCACTTGATAAATTAACTTCAAAATTAGATCAAGCAAAAAATGAAGGCTTAAACATTTATGAAGATGGAATTGAATTAGCTGAAAATTCTAAACAATAAAATAACTTAAAATGAAAGATAAAGTAATATTAGTTGAAATGCTAATCAATAAAATTGAAGATTATGGCAAAACTAACTTAGAATTATATAAGTTAAAAGTCATAGACAAATCGACAGACGTTTTTGCCTCATTAACTACCCGGATTGTAATTTTTTCTATTATTGCTTTATTTTTATTAGTCTCAACTATTGGATTTGCACTGTACTTAGGTGAAGTTTTAGGAAAAAATTATTATGGTTTCTTCGCTGTTGCAGGATTTTATATTTTTATTGGAATAATTTTAGCGATTTTTAGAAAACCACTAGAAGATATTTTTAATAACTATATAATAAATCAAATTTTTAAAGAAAAGAAAAATGCAAACAATCAAAGATAACAAGACTCTTGCCGAGGCAATCGCTCATTTAGAAAATGTTAAAAAATCTGAACTAAATTTATTAAAAGAACATTTTCATTACACGGTACACAGTTTAAATCCCATTAATATTGTTAAGGATAAAATTAGTGATGTTTTTACTTCACCAACTTTAAAAAGTGATATTGCAACTGGTATTATAGCTGTGGGATCTACTTTTATTAAAGGAAGTGGTTTAAATCCAATTAAAAATATTGTTGCAAGTTTATTTAAAGCTCAAGCTTCTAAAGTAGTTGATAACGCTGATGAAATAAAAAATAATGGATTGAATTTTCTTCAAAATTCATTGCAAAAATTAAAAATAAACTAGATATTTGATATAAAATATTTTAATATCCAAAAATCAGAATAATATAAAATCTTTATGAAAAAAATTCCGATTAATGAAATCAAAAATATCTCACAAGCTTCAACTCTTCAAGTTGCAGAGAAATCGTTACATCAATTATCAAAATTCAAATCGAGTTTAATAGATATTGCTAACGTTTTTTTATTTATTTTTAGAATCATTAAAAATACTTTTGCAGTTGATTTCGAGTTTAAAGAATTTATCAAACAATGTCATCAAATTGGAAATAAATCTTTAGCCTTAATATCAATAACTGGGATGATTATCGGGTTGGTTTTAACAATTCAATCAAGACCTATTTTGTTAAAGTTTGGCGCTATTAATTTACTTCCCAATATGGTTACAATTTCGCTAATTAGGGAGATGGGACCAGTAATTACAGCGCTTATTTGTTCAGGTAAAATAGGTTCAAGCATGGGAGCTGAACTTGGATCTATGCGCGTTACCGAGCAAATTGATGCCATGGAAGTTTCTGCAGCAAATCCAATAAAATTTTTAATTGTACCTCGAGTTTTAGCAGCTACGTTAATGATTCCACTATTGAGTTTATATGCAGATTTTATGGGGATTTTAGGAAGTTGGATTGGAACAAATATTAAAGGTCAATTAAATTTTTACTTGTTTGTTTCGCAAGCATTTGGAAAGGTAGAATTTTCTGATTTTGTTCCGGCCATTATCAAATCGTTCTTTTTTGGAGCAGTAATTGGCTTAGTAGGCTGTTATAAAGGCTTTCATGCTGGTCGAGGTACAGAAAGTGTTGGTATTGCAGCAAACACTGCGGTTGTCACAGCATCATTTTTAGTAATATTAGTAGACTTAATTGCTGTTCAACTAACTGATTTATTACTTTAATGGAAACAACACAACCTAAAAATACAGTACTCGATATTCAAAATTTAAAAATAAGTTTTGAAGACTTACACGTATTAAAAGATATTTCTTTACAACTTTTCAAAGAAGAAAATTTAGTCATTTTAGGAAAATCTGGAACTGGCAAATCAGTTTTAATTAAATGTATTGTTAGACTACTAAAAGCAGATTCTGGAATAATTAATATTCTTGGCAAAGACATCAACAACGTTAATAGACAAGAATTAGAAGAACTCAGAAAAAAAATTGGTTTTTTATTTCAGAGTGGTGCATTATATGACTCCATGACTGTAAAAGAAAATTTGGAGTTTCCTTTACGTAGATTTAAAAAAGATTTAACTGAGGATGAGATAAATGCTAAAGTCATAACTGCGCTTGATAATGTAGGTCTTAAAGATGTACTTGACAAAATGCCATCTCAACTATCTGGTGGAATGAAAAAACGTATTAGTTTAGCAAGAACCATTATAATTGATCCAGAAATAATGCTTTACGATGAACCTACAACTGGTTTAGATCCTGTAACTGCTGAAGAAATAAGTGTTCTAATAAATGATATACAAAAAAAGTTTAAAACGGCATCTATGATTATAACACACGATATTGAATGTGTAAGAACTGTAGCAGACAGAATTATAATGTTAAAAGATGGAGAAATTTATAAAATAGGAACATTAAGTGAATTTGAAAATGATAAAGACGATTACATAATGTCATTTTTTAAAACAAAAAAATTAAATTAAAATGGAAGCAAATCAAAAAAACTTTAAAATTCGTCTAGGATTATTTATAGTTATCGGAATAGGATTATTTGTACTTGCAATTTTTATAATTGGAAAACAAAAAAACATGTTTAATCCAGTTTTTAAATTGTCTACAAATTTTAAAAATGTGAGTGGATTACAGGTTGGAAGTGCTATTCGATTTTCAGGAATTAATGTGGGCACAGTCGATTTTGTTGATATTGTTAATGATTCTACAGTAAAAGTTGACATGCTGATAAAAGAGTCTGTTCAAAAATTTATCCATTCAGATTCTAAAGTTTCAATAGGATCTGATGGTTTTATTGGAGATAAATTATTAGTGATTTCTCAAGGTTCATCAAAAACAAAAACTGTAAATCCAAATCAGTATATACTTTCTTCAGAACCAATAGAAACGGATGCTATTTTTAAAAGTTTAAAAACTACAGCCGACAACGCCGCACTTGCAAGCGGTCAAATAACTTCAATTTTAGATAAAGTAAACGATGGAAAAGGAACTTTAGGTCGATTATTAAACGATAAATCGATTGCAAATAACATTGATAAAACAATCAATAATCTTCAAAAAAGTTCTAAAGGATTAGATGAAAACATGGAAGCTGCTAAACATAACTTTTTGTTAAGAGGTTATTTTAAGAAAAAAGAAAAAGATGCCGCTAAAAAGAAAAAAGAATTAGAGGACGCTAAAGCAAATCCAAAAAATAAGAAGTAAAATTGTCACTTATAATTGCAAATTTAGTTAGTATTTTATGGAAACTATAGAAGAAATTAATGCCAAAATATTGAGAATTACTATGGTTATTCAAGAAAATTATCCTGAATTATCGAAGTATTTAAATGAAATGCCTGTTACAATTCCGATAGAAAATGATCCAAAAATTAATATTTTGAATCTTGAAAAATATTATAATTCATTATTAACAATATTTCGGAATTATGTTGCAGAACATCAGTTGATAAACTCAAACCGGTCGTCAGATAATCACCATTTATAAATTTTGTTAAAGAAATTCCAAAATCTATAATAATTTATTCTACCTCTTTTATTATTAGTACATTTGAAATTATTGAAAAATAAATTCAAATGTTTAAAAATAGCTTAAAAACAATTCTTTTTTTGTTGATTTTTGGTTTTGTTAATGCGCAACAACCATCAAAACCCAATGCAGTTGAACTATACCATAAAATAGAAAAACTTAATTTTCTAGGTTCTGTACTGTACATTGCTGCACATCCAGATGATGAGAACACTAAGTTGATTTCTTATTTATCAAATGAAAAAAATGCTCGTACTGCTTATCTTTCATTAACTCGAGGTGATGGAGGACAAAATTTAATAGGTCCAGAGCTCCGCGAACAGCTAGGTGTAATTAGAACTCAAGAACTTATTGAAGCTAGAAAAATAGATGGTGGTGAACAGTTTTTTTCGAGAGCTAATGATTTCGGTTTTTCTAAAAATCCTGATGAAACACTTCAAATTTGGGATAAAAATCAAGTGTTAAATGACGTAGTTTGGATAATACGAAATTTTAAACCTGATGTAATTATAAATAGGTTTGATCATCGATCACCTGGAACAACTCATGGACATCATACATCTTCAGCAATGCTAAGCGTAGAAGCATTTGATAAGGTTAACGATCCAATGGTATTCCCAGACCAATTAAATCTTACTTCAATTTGGCAACCAAAAAGATTATTTTTTAATACGTCTTGGTGGTTTTATGGATCAAAAGAAAAATTTGATCAAGCTGATAAAACTAATTTATTAAAAATTGAAACTGGTGTTTTTTACGAGCAATTTGGAAAATCTAATCAAGAAATTGCAGCACTCAGCAGAAGTCGTCATCAGTCACAAGGATTCGGAACTACTGGAACTCGTGGCGAAGAGCAAGAATATCTAGAATTTTTAAAAGGGACTTCACTTCAAGATAAAAGCAATATTTTTGAAGGAATAGATACCTCTTGGAATCGAATTAAAAACGGAAAAGCTATTGGCGAAATTTTATCTGGTGTACAACAAAATTTCAATTTTAAAAATCCACAGTCATCTGTTTCTGAATTAGTTAAAGCTTACAAATTAATTAACCAACTGGATGATAACGAACATTGGAAAAAAATTAAACTCGAAGAAATTAAAAAAATCATTGCAGGTTGCTCAGGTTTATATTTAGAAGCAACTACGGATTCGCAAGAATTTACTCCAAATAGTGAATTAAAGTTTAAAATTGAATGTATTAATAGAAGTTCGATTCCAATGAAATTAATTGGAATAAGTTCTACTCCACTTTATAATTCTAAAACAGAAAAAAATATCGAATTAAAAAATAATATAATTTTTATTGAATCCAATACGCTTCAACTTCCTAATGATTTTGAATATACAAATCCATATTGGTTGAATAAAAAAGGAACAACGGGAATGTATGTTGTGGAAAATCAGCAAAATATTGGCCAACCTGACGTTCAACGTCAAGCAAAAGTTGGATTTTGGATACAAATTAATGGAACAGAAATTCCCTTTGAAAAAAATATTGTTTACAAATATAACGATGATGTAAAAGGCGAAGTGTATCAACCGCTAGATATTGTTCCAATTGTAACGTCTACAATTCAAGAAAAGGTTTATATTTTTCCAAATACTAAATCCAAAATTGTTACGGTAAAAATAAAAACTGCAAAAGAAAATATTTCAGGATCAATTCGACTGCAAATTCCTAAAAACTGGGGAGTTTACCCTACTTCTATTCCATTTACAGTTAAAAATAAGGGCGAAGAATTCAGTGTGGATTTTAATGTTACTCCATCAAAAGATTCTTCAGAAATTTTATTAAAAAGTATTGTAACTGTTGACGGACAAGATTATGATAAAGATAAAATAGACATTAATTATTCTCATATTTACAAGCAAATTATCATCAAATCCTCTGAGGCAAAAGCTATTAGACTAGACATTAAAATCAAAAATGAAAAAATAGCTTATATTATGGGTGCTGGTGACGAAGTTCCAAAAAGTTTAAAACAAATGGGTTATGAAGTTTCCATATTAAAACCTGACGAAATTACTACCAAAAAATTAAATACTTTTGATGTTATTATGACTGGAATCAGAGCTTACAATGTGATTAATTCTTTAGCATTCAAACAGAATTTACTTTTTGATTTTGTAAAAAATGGTAAAACAATGATTGTTCAATACAATACGTTAGATGAATTTGTGACTAAAGATATTGCACCTTATTCTATTAAAATTTCTAGAGATCGAGTAACCGATGAAAATTCTGAAATACGATTTTTAGCACCCGAAAATTCTATTTTAAATTATCCTAATAAAATTACAAATACTGATTTTGAAGGTTGGAAGCAAGAACGAGGATTATATTATCCTAGCGAATGGGCAAAAGAATTTACAGCAGTTATTTCGTCAAATGATAAAGATGAAACTGCTAAAAATGGTGGTATTTTAGTTGCTAAATATGGTGAAGGACATTACATTTATACTGGACTTAGTTTTTTTAGAGAACTTCCTGAAGGAGTTTCTGGAGCTTTTAGATTAATGGCAAATCTAATTTCCGTTAAATAATAAATTGAAATACACAATATATTTAAACATCTAATTTCATAACATAATGAGTCAGGAAAAAAATAATAAAATGAAAAATAGCTACACATGGTTGCTGGTCATGAACGCCATTTACATCATTATATTTTTTATTATAATGCAAATTTTCTCATAAAATGAAGCAAATTGACTGGATAATCTTAATTTTAACACTATCATTTATAGTCATTTATGGTGTTTTTAAAACTAAGGGAAGTAAAAATGTTGAAGATTATATTTTAGGAAATAGACAAACAAATTGGTGGACCGTTGGGTTATCAGTAATGGCAACTCAAGCTAGTGCAATTACCTTTTTATCGACTCCAGGTCAAGCTTATCATGACGGAATGGGTTTTGTTCAATTTTACTTTGGTTTGCCAATCGCAATGGTAGTAATCTGTGTGACCTTTATTCCCATTTACAATCGTTTAAAAGTCTATACCGCTTATGAATATTTAGAACAACGTTTTGACCTAAAAACTAGGACTTTAGCTTCAATATTATTTATGATTCAACGCGGTTTAGGAACCGGCTTAACAATTTATGCACCTTCCATTATTTTGTCGACTTTACTTGGTTGGAATTTAACTTTTCTAAATATTGTTATTGGAATTTTAGTAATTATATACACATTTTCTGGCGGAACAAAAGCAGTCAATGTAACTCAAAAACAGCAAATGTTTGTTATTATGAGTGGTATGATTATTACCTTTTTTCTTATTCTACATTTGTTACCGAACGAGATGACATTTTCAAATGCAATTCACATTGCTGGAGCAAATGAAAAAATGAATATTGTAAATTTTTCGTTCGATCCTAGTGAAAGATACACGTTTTGGAGTGGTATTGCTGGAGGATTTTTTCTGAGTTTAGCTTATTTTGGTACAGATCAATCTCAAGTGGGTCGTTATTTATCAGGAAAATCAGATAAAGAAAGTCAGATGGGTTTAATAATGAATGGTTTTTTAAAAGTTCCAATGCAGTTTTTTATTTTACTCATTGGAGTTATGGTTTTTGTTTTTTTTCAATTTAATGATGTCCCGTTAAATTTTAATCCCGTTAATAAAGAAACTATTGAAAAATCAGTTTACGCTGATCAATACCACAATTTAGAAAAACAATTAAAAGATCTTACTGATGAAAAAAAAGAATTCAACCTTCTATACATTGATCATTTAAATCAAAATTATGACAATCCAATTTTGAGAAATAAACTTATAGCACTTTCAGGTAAAGAAAAAGATTTAAGAGATCAGGCAAAAGAATTAATTACCAAAGCAAACCCAAAGGCTGAAACTAATGATAAAGATTATGTTTTTATATACTTCATTTTGAATTATTTACCAAAAGGATTAATTGGATTGTTATTAGCTGTTATTTTATCGGCTGCAATGTCATCAACAGCTTCTGGATTAAATGCATTGGCTTCTACAACATCAATTGATATTTATAAACGAAATTTAAAAACTGAAAAATCAGACCAACATTTTGTAAATGCGACAAAATATTTCACACTTTTATGGGGTGTAATTGCAATACTTTTTGCTTGCATTGGTACTCTTTTTGAAAATTTAATTCAATTAGTAAATATTGTTGGATCAATATTTTATGGTACCGTTCTCGGGATATTTTTAGTTGGATTCTACATAAAATATGTAAAAGCGAAATCAATTTTTTACAGCGCTTTGTTCAGCCAACTTTTAATTTTTTACATCTATTATCTTGATGTAGTTAGTTTTTTATGGTTAAATTTTATTGGTGCTGTATTGGTAGTGATTTTATCTATGGCTTCTCAAATTATTTTAAATCAAAACAAAAAAATATCCAAATTATAACGAGTATGTATAATTTGGATATTTATGTTGTATTAAAGGAAACTATTTAAATCAAATACAAATTATTTAGCACTCCATTCGGCAATACTGTCAGTATTCATTTTTACATAATCCATATTTTTAGCTTTTTGAGCATTGGCTAAAGATAATTTCGCCGTTTCAATTGCTCCTTTTTTATCATTCAATTTAGCTTGTATCAACGATTTTTGACGTAAATACCAAAAAGGTAAATCGTCTCCAGCTTTATTCATTGATAAAGCTTTGTTCACATATTCCAATGCTTTATTTAAATCTCCGTTAGACTGATAAAAATACTGAGCAGAAGAAAAATAATCACCAGCCGTTGGTCCAGTCAAAGTTTTATATATACTAGCCATTGCATTTTTTTTAGTCGGAACTTCAAATTTTAAAGCTACAAATGTTTTCTCCCATGAAATTTCCAAGTCAGCAAAATCATTACTTACATTATTAATACCAAGCGTAAAGGTTTCTAATTTTCTATCGCTAGACATTGGTTTAGCTGTAGCTTTCAGGGCAACGTCACTTTCTTTATATTCCTCTGGAGTTCCCCAATTGTCAGTAGTTTTATAAAAAATTACTTCCCAAATATCAGCTTTTGGAGTAGTATATAAAGCATATTTACCTTTAGCTAAAATTTTACCTCCAATAGTAACATCATCGCTAAAAGATATGGTAGTATTTTCATTAGCTCCTGTTCGCCATAATTTTCCATAAGGAACCAAATCTCCAAAAATAGTTCGTCCTTTGGCACTTGGTCGTGAATATACAATTTCAACATTTGTCAAACCCACTACTTGCTCAATAGTTGATTTAGGACTAGGTGCTGGAGTTTTTACTTGTGCTTCGATAGCAAAATTGGCAATTATCAACGCCAATACCACAATTACTTTTTTCATAAATATGTATTTAATTTTAGTTTTCACAAATTTACAAATTGTATTCCGTTGAAATGTTAAGATAAACTTAAATCACAAATATTGTGTTTAACTAATTTTGAATATCGTTAGACATTTTGTATTTTTACAAAAATATTTTTTAATGAAAATTTACAAGTTACACACCAAACAAAACATTCCGACAACACTAGATAAAGCTTGGGTATTACTTTCAAATCCTGCAAACTTACAAAAAATAACACCCGAATATATGGGGTTCAAAATACTTTCTGGAGCTGACCGACCAATGTTTGCGGGTCAGATAATTCAATATATTGTAACGCCAGTTTTAGGAATACCTACAAAGTGGGTTACCGAAATTACTCATGTTGAAAACAAGAAGTATTTTGTAGATGAACAACGTTTTGGACCCTATTCCTTATGGCATCACAAACATTTTATTAAAGAAATTCCTGGTGGTGTTGAAATGGAAGATATAGTAGATTATAAAATTCCGTTGGGTTGGCTTGGACAACTGGTGCATCCTTTTTTAGTTAAGCCAAAATTGAATGAAATATTTGAATATCGAAGAAAAAAATTAATCGAAATGTTTGGAGAGTTTAAAAATTAATAATTTATGAAAAATATACTTTTAATAGGCGGTTCATATGGTATCGGTTTAGCAATAGCATCTGAATTACAATATGATAACAAAATATTTATAGCCTCACGTACAAATGAGTCTATTGCAGATATGAATGTTACACACATTCCATTTGATGTTTTAACCGAAACATTAGATACCTCAAAGCTTCCAGAAGTCATCGACGGATTAGTTTATTGTCCTGGAAGTATAAATTTAAGACCTTTCAAGGCATTAAAGATTGATGCTTTTGAAAACGACTTAAACATTAATTTTCTAAGTTTGGTGAAAGTAATTCAAACCGTATTGCCAAACTTGACTGCTTCAAAACAGTCTAGTATAGTTTTATTCAGTACAGTTGCCGTAAAAATGGGAATGCCCTTTCACACAAGCGTTGCTGCATCAAAAGGTGCTATCGAAGGTTTCGCAAAAGCTTTAGCAGCAGAATATGCACCAAAAATCAGAGTTAACGTGATTGCTCCTTCGTTAACAGATACTCCATTAGCCAATAAATTTTTAAATACAGACGAGAAAAAGGAAAAATCAGCACTTCGGAATCCGATGAAAAAAGTTGGTACTTCTGAAGATGTTGCTCAAATGGCAAGTTTTCTGTTGAATGAAAAAAGTAATTGGATTTCGGGACAAATTTTCCATGTTGATGGTGGAATGTCGTCATTAATGGTCAATGGATAATTTAGCATATAGTAAAAATGATATCAAAGTTTAGAAAGTGTTTTAATTAAATTCTAATAATCTACAACTGGTCACAGATAACAAATAAAAGATATGAATATTTTTTGGTTTCGAAGAGATTTACGTTTAGATGATAACACAGGACTTTTCCATGCTCTTACAAGTGGTGAAGATGTTCTGCCTATTTTCATATTTGATGATGCAATTTTATCTCAATTACCAAAAAATGATGCTAGAGTCACTTTTATCCATTCACAATTGGAAAAAATGCAAATTGAATTACTAAAAATTGGTAAATCATTAGCAATTTTTCGTGGGAAACCGGAGGAGGTATTCAAAAAAATAATTTCAGAAAATAATATAAAATCGGTTTATACAAATCATGATTATGAGCCTTATGCTCGCAATCGAGATTTGGAATTATTCCAACTTTTCAAAGAAAATTCAATTGAATTTAAAACAAGTAAAGATCAGGTAATTTTTGAAAAAAGTGAAGTAGTAAAAGACGACGGAACACCATATGTGGTTTATACACCATATTCTAATAAATGGAAGTCATTATTTAAAACAATTAGTCTAATTAATTATAAGTCAGAAGATTATCTTAAAAATATTCAACAGCACTCCTATCCTTTCTTAAGTTTAAATGATATAGGCTTTGAATCTTCATCAATTAATGTGACACCTTTTGATATTTCAACAAATTTGATTGATAATTACGAAGCCACAAGAAACTTTCCTTCGTTAAATAAAACTTCTTATTTGGGAATTTACTTGCGTTTTGGCGCTGTTTCTATCAGAAAAATAGTTTCAAAAGCAATTGAAAGTAGCAACGAAACTTTTTTTAAAGAATTAATTTGGAGGGAATTTTTTATGCAAATTCTTTGGCATTTTCCACATACAAATAAAGCAAGTTTCAGGCCCAAATATGACGAAATTAAATGGGAAAATAATGAAGATTTATTTAAAAAATGGTGTGAAGGAAAAACCGGTTATCCTTTTGTAGATGCAGGAATGCGCGAATTAAATAATACAGGTCACATGCACAACAGAGTCCGAATGATTACTGCAAGCTTTTTATGTAAACATTTGCTAATCGATTGGCGTTGGGGTGAAACTTATTTTGCACAAAAACTTCTTGATTATGAGCAGTCTAGTAATGTTGGGAATTGGCAATGGGCTGCAGGAAGTGGTGTTGATGCAGCACCTTATTTTAGAATTTTTAATCCTACTGAGCAAATCAAAAAGTTTGATAAAGATTTGAAATACATAAAAAAGTGGATTCCTGAAATTAATTCTTCCTACTATCCAAGCCCAATTGTAGATCATAAAGAAGCAAGAGAACGTTGTTTAAAAGTTTATAAAGAAGCTGTTGGGTAATAAATATTGCTCAGAAAAGCACTAAAAATTATAAATTAGTATAAATTTTTGGATAATGAAAATTGTTTGGTTTAAAAGAGATTTACGTTTACTTGATAATGAAGCTCTTTACAATGCTTTGTCATCTGCTGGAAAAGTGTTGCTCCTTTACATTTTTGAGCCATCATTACAAAACAATCATCATTATAGTGAACGACATTTCGATTTTATAAAACAATCATTAGAATCATTACAAAAAGAATTACAACAATTTCACACGCAAATATTAATAGTTGAAGGTGAAGCCGTAACTGTTTTTAAAAAATTAATAGAAATAACATCGATTACAAGTGTTTTTTCACATCAAGAAACTGGTATAAAAATTACTTACGATCGGGATATTTCGGTTGCTGAATTATTTAAAAATCACGGCATTATTTGGAATGAATACATTACAAATGGGATCATTCGTGGATTAAAAAATAGACAATCTTGGAAAGAAAGCTGGAGCGATTATATGGATAAAGATCTTCTTCCTTTAATTGCAGATGCCAGAAGTTTTATAAAATATAAAGATTTAGAAGAAATTGAAAATCACTTCTTTATACCATCTTTAAAAACTAATGTTGAAAAGCCTTTTCAAAAAGGTGGAAGCCCAACTGCAATGCGTTACTTAAATACTTTTTTAAATGAACGTGTTGATAATTACAGTAAGCACATTTCCAAACCAGAATTAGCAAGACGAGGTTGTAGCAGATTATCACCTTACATTGCATGGGGAAATTTATCCATCAGGCAAGTATATGCTGCAGCTTGGAATGCGAGTTTAAAGGGTAAATATAAAAGACAAATTAGCAATTTTGCATCACGCCTTCGCTGGCAATCCCATTTTATTCAAAAATTTGAAATGGAAAGTGATATGGAATTTATAGCTGTGAATAAAGGTTTTCGAAATCTTAATCAAACGGTAAATAATAAATATCATGAAGCTTGGATTCATGGGAAAACTGGAGTTCCTCTTGTTGATGCCTGTATTAGGTGTTTAAATACTACGGGTTACCTAAATTTTAGAATGCGTGCTTTGGTGGTTTCTTTTTATACACATCATTTATTTCAACCTTGGCAAAATTGCAGTCCACATTTAGCACAACAATTTCTAGATTTTGAACCTGGAATTCACTACCCTCAAATTCAAATGCAAGCTGGAGTAACAGGAATCAATACCTTACGAGTTTATAATCCTGTAAAAAACTCTTACGAACATGATGCTGACGGAGTTTTTATTATAAAATGGGTTCCAGAATTAGCCAATATTCCTGTTGCATTTATTCACGAACCATGGAAACTTACCCCAATTGAGCAAATGTTATATAATTTTGAAATTGGTGCCGATTATCCATTCCCAATTGTAAATTTAGAAGAATCTCGCCGTTTTTCTAGCGATTTTTTCTGGTCAAAGCGAAAAAGTTTAGAAGTCAAAAAAGATGCAAAAAGAATTGTAGAAAAACATACACTTCCTGACCGAGTTGAGAATTAAATCTTATTCTTTTTGTTTATTCATTTTTTTATTACTTTTACAATTAATCTAAAATTCTTTATTATGAAAATTACAAAATTATGTGTATTACTTTTTTCAATGGTAGTTTTTGTTTCTTGCAAAAAAGAAGAACAACAACCAACTAAAGACACTACTGTAGAAACGAATACAGTCGAAAAACAAACTGTAATTGTAAAAGATACCGTTAAGGCAGTAACCCCAGCTGAACCAAAAGGAACATCAGTTAAAGTTGACGATACAGGTGTAAAAGTTGAGAGCAAAGCAGTTAATGTTGAAGTAAAAAAATAAATTTTACTTTAAACAAATTACAACAAACCGTCTTACATCAAAAGACGGTTTTTTTATGGCTTTAAATTTTTAATAAAATTGGAATTGACTTCTTTAAAGCTTTCAATTACAAGATTTGCAGTGCTGTAATCTTGTAATTTAGAATTTAAACTTTTGTAACCAATACAAAATATATTTGCTGCATTTGCGGCTTTAATTCCATTTGTACTGTCTTCAATCACAATACAATTCTGGACTGGAGTTTGCAATAAAGATGCAACTTTTAAGAAAATTGCTGGATCTGGTTTGGAGTTTGGAAAATCTTCACCAGAAACTTTAAAACTAAAATATTGATCTAAATTAAAGCGTTTAAAAATTTTGTTAATAGTAACATTTGCCGATGAAGATGCTAAAACTAATTGTAAACCATCTTGATGTAACTCCTTAATTAAATTTTCAACTCCTTCTAACAGGTATAAATCCTTTTTTTTATCAAAAGCGTCATCAAAAAAATTTCTTTTTGCTTCAACTAATCTTTGAATATCTTGTTGTAAATTAAACTCGGATTTCAATTTTTGATATATATTTTTTGTTGAATTTCCAGTAAAAGACGCATACATTTCTGGAGAAACCTCGATATTTAAAGATTTGAAATGTTGTTGATAAGCATAATGATGAACAGGCTCTGTATCTACAATTACTCCATCCATATCAAAAATCACAGTTTGAATCATCTAGAAGTATTTAGAATTTAATTTTTTAAGCAATTTTTCAATTAATTAGTTGTTCCCTTATGGTTTGCAATTAAATACCTAATAACTGTTTCTGCCATATACAGTCCAAAAAGACCTGGCATATAACTATTTGTTCCATAAAAAGAACGTTTAAAATTACTTCCGTCGGTCATTTTTAAACTGGTTTCATCTTGAATTTCCGATGAAAAAACTACCTTTAATTTATCTATTTTATATTCTTTCAACCGTTTTCGAATGGTTTTTGCAAAAACACAATTAATGGAATTTGAAATATCGGCAACTTTAACTTTTGAAGCTTCCATCTTTCCTCCTGCTCCCATACTCGAAATAATTTTTACACGCTTTCTTTTTGCACCAAGTATTAAATTGAGTTTTGGCGTCACACTATCAATACAATCTAAAACATAATCATACTTTTCATCAATTATTTCAAATGCACGTTCTGGAGATAAAAACTCCTGTATTTTTATCAAATTTAATTCTGGATTAATGTCTAGTAATCGTTCGCCAACAACATCTATTTTAGATAATCCTATTGTAGAATGTAAAGCTGGTAATTGCCTATTAATATTTGTTATATCCACAACATCACCATCAACTATGGTAAGATTTCCAACACCAGCTCGAGCCAAAAATTCGGATGCAAATGATCCAACACCTCCAACACCTACAACCATTACATTTGCTTTTTTAAGATTTTCTAATCCCTCTTTTTTAAAAAGTAATGCTGCTCGTTCTTGCCATTTTGCCATTTAATTTCTAATTTTTATTTATGATATTATAATTTGAAAACGTTTTTAAAATTCGACTTTACAATATTTTTCATCTCCAGAAAATTCATGTTTTTATAATCTGATGCTACTTGATAAACATGTTCTAATGTTTCGTTTATGGTATCTGTTTCTAAAAAAAATCTGTCATTTGGGATGGATTTAAATACCAATTCCATTTCTGGATTTTGAATTAAATATTTACCAAAAGATAAATAAAATCCATTTGCCACCAATTGGTCTGCAACTTTTTGATTCTTGGAAAAACCGTGAATTATTATTGGGACTGAAATTTTTAATCGATTTTTAATTTCGATAAGTTCGTCAAATGCGCTAACAAGATGTAAAATCAATGGCTTTTTAAATTTTTCGGCTAGCGTAATTTGCATTTCAAAAACTTTAATTTGCAAATCCAATGGTAACTGAATTCGTTTATCTAAACCACATTCACCGAGTGCCAAACAATTTTGTAAATGCAACTTATTTTCAATGATTTTCAAATCATTATTCAATCTTTTTTCATCAATATACCACGGATGTATCCCAACTGAAAAAAATGGAATTTCACTATTAAACTCCCATGGATATTGATTAACTATTTCCAAAATATCGGGATTACAACTGTTTTTATGAGTATGAAGATTAAAAAATTTCATTTCACAAATTTAGTATAAAGTTTAATTGACACAAAGACTCAAACACACAAAGTTTTTTAACTTTGTAAAATAATAATTCTTCAATGTTAAAAATTGCTTTTCAAAAATACATCGACAATTTTAAAGGATTTTCTAGAGAAATTTGGATTTTAACTTTAATCACTTTTATCAATCGTGCTGGAACGATGGTTTTGCCTTTTTTATCGAAATATCTTAAAGAAGATTTGCATTTTACATATTCGCAAGTAGGTTGGATTATGGTATGTTTTGGTTGTGGTTCCATGTTAGGTTCGTGGTTGGGTGGCAAACTTTCTGATAAAATTGGATTTTACAGAATCATGATTTTTAGTTTATTTGTAAGTGGTTTGCTGTTTTTTATACTACAATATATAAAAAGTTTTTACGGACTTTGTTTGGGAATGTTTTGTATTATGGTAATTGCCGATATGTTTAGACCAGCAATGTTTGTATCGCTTGGAGCTTATGCAAAGCCAGAAAACCGAACACGATCCTTAACATTAGTGAGACTAGCAATAAACTTGGGTTTTGCAGCCGGTCCAGCTTTGGGCGGTTTAATTATAATGAATAAAGGATATCAAGGATTATTTTGGGCCGATGGCGGAACCTGTATTACAGCCATAATTGTGTTTGCATTACTGGTTAAAGAGAAAAAAAAATCAAAATTTATTGACAAAAAAGAACCCAATATTGTCCTTAATCATTCAGTATTTAAAGACAAACCCTTTTGGATATTTCTGGGAAGTTGTGTCATCACTGGTATTTTGTTTTTTCAACTGTTCACAACGATGCCATTATACCATAAAGAACAATTTAATTTAACTGAATTTCAAACAGGATTGCTGCTCACACTAAATGGATTAATGATTTTTTTCCTCGAAATGCCGATTGTAGGTTACATTGAACGCAATAAAATTAACAAAGTAAAAATCATAAATCTTGGCTGTTTAGCAATGGCAATAAGTATGTTTTTAATGCTACTAAATTTCTGGGTAGGAATACTTGTTATAATGATGCTATTTATGACATTCGGCGAAATGTTTGCTTTTCCATTTTCAAATTCATTTGCAATGAGCAGAGCGCCAAAAGGTCACGAAGGCAGATATATGGCAATTTTTACAATGAGTTTTAGTATGGCACACATACTTAGTGCCAAAGTTGGAATGGGAATTATTGCAACTTTTGGATATCAAGCGAACTGGCTTTTTATGGGAATTTTAGGACTCATTGGAGTTTTACTTGGGGTTTGGGTGTTTAAATTGGTTGCAATCGAAAATAAATAATCTTTAAAACGTTAAAAAATTGTAAATCGGTTTTGAACCAAAATTGTAATTTTTTAATTTTGAGATACAATTAAAATTTAAATCGTATGAAATCAAATAATATTAAAAAAATCGCTATTTTATTTTTAATCGCTTCATTATCAATTGTAAAAAGCTATGCTCAAAACAATTCTAAATTTAAATTAATAGATAAAAATAATTCCAACGATAATGTAGTTATGACTTGGAATAAGACTACTCCAGAGCAAGAAATGAAAGACGATGTAAAAGCATTGGCTGAAAAAGGCATCAGTATTAAGTATTCCAATATTAAAAGAAATCCAAAAAATGAAATTACAGCATTAAAAGTGGAATATACAGATCGTAAAGGAAATAAAGGCGCAATGGAATTGAACAATCAAAATCCAATTTCAACAATTAAATTCTTTAAACAAGGTGATGAAATTGGTTTTGGTGACCCTTCAAGTTCTAATGAACTATTTAGTGATGAATCATTTATGAAAGGTTTTTCAAACGGAAATGACATTTTAAAACAATTTAATTTCGGTAATGGAGACAGTCAGTCCCAGACATTTAGTTTTGATTTTCCTGAAGACGGAAATCAATCTAAATCATCTAAAATAATTATTCAAAAAGATGGTAAAAAACCATTAGTTATTGAAAATGGTGAAGTTACTCAAGGCGTGGAAGATTATACAAAGGAAGAAATAGAAGAAATTAAAAAGAATAATCAAGTTCAAGATAATTCAAATTCATTTGATTTTCGAAATCAGGAAGGTTTAGATAATTTTAAAAAGCAAATGGATAAACTTAAAATTCGTATTGAAGCACCTAAATCTGAAAAATCTGATATTGAAAAAACTTAAGAGGAAATGGTCAAAGCCAAAGAGGAATTAATCAAGGCACAAGAAGAACTTGAAAAAGCAAAATCAGAATTAAAAAAACAGAAGCCAATTACTCTGTATCAAAAATTTTAATTGTCATAAATCACAAATAAAAACGTTCCTCAATTTGAGGAACGTTTTCAAAATAAATAAACAAACAATATAAAATTCATTAATATATTTGCATCAAACAGTGATTGAAGGTTTTGCGATTTCAACATCTGCTTTCACGTGAGCTGCATTCGCTCTTCCCGATGGATCTTGATTTTCTTGCCATTTTGGTATCCATTTTCTAACCGTTTGTGCCGCACTTAATTGTGGATAGTATTTGTGAAAAATAGTTCTATAGTAATATGCTTCTTTAGTGGTTGGAGAATTATAAGGAAATTCAATTGACGCTTGCTCTAACTGTTGGTCAGTTACTTTTGACGCACAATATTCAATCAACTGATCAATCCAATTGTAACCTACACCATCTGAAAATTGTTCTTTTTGTCTCCATAAAACCTCGTCTGGTAAATACGGATTATCAGGAGTATCAAAAGCTTTTCTAAGAATATATTTCTCTTTTCCATCATAAGTTTTAGGTTGTTTCTCCTCTCCTTTTATAGTCATTGCCACATCTAAAAAAGCCTTATCTAGAAAAGGAACACGTGCTTCAAGTCCATGTGCCATTGTTGATTTATCGGCTCGAAGCAAATCGGCAGTGAACAATTTTTGAACTCTTTCAATAGTTTCTTTTTGGAAATCTTCAGTTGAAGGCGCATTTCTAAAATATAAATAACCTCCAAAAATTTCGTCAGCACCTTCACCGGAAAGCACCACTTTAATTCCTAAATCGGTTATGGCTTTCGATAAAAAATACATCGGTGTACTTGCTCTTACTGAGGTTACATCGTAGGTTTCGAGATGCCAAATTAATTTATCTAAAATTTCAATTCCTTGATCTATTGTAAAATGCACTTCATGATGTTTGGTTCCTAAAAAGTCAGCTACTTTACGTGCCGCTTTTGCATCTGGTGCTTCGGCATCTAAACCGATAGAAAACGAATGTAATTCTTTACCTTTTTCCTTTAATAATCGTGCCGCAATAGATGACGTTAATGATGAATCCAAACCGCCTGAAAGTAAAACTCCAATAGGCACATCGCTCATGAGTCTTTTTCTAGTTGATTCGGTCAATGCATTTCGTATTTCTTCTAAATTTAATTCTTTGGTTGCCGTAGTATAGTCTTCATATTCCGGTTTGTAATATTTTACAAATCCAGTTTCCTGCGTATAATAATGTCCTGGCGGAAAAGTCGAAAATGTTTTACATTGATCGGCAATAGGTTTCATTTCAGATGCAAAATAAGTACGACCTCTTTCATCCATTCCGTAATACAACGGCTTTACACCAAGTGGATCGCGTCCTGCAATGAAGTCGTCACCGTCTACAACTACAAAAGCAAAATCACCATCTAACAGATGTAAAAAGTCATATTTGTATTTTTCATACAAATGAACAATTACTTCAGAGTCAGATTTAGAACGAAAAAAATGATCTTTCAAAACTGTTTCCCGTAATTCTTGATGATTATAAATTTCGCCATTATGAACCATCCATGCGGTATTACAACCTTGAATGGGTTGTTTTCCTGAATGCAAATCAATTATTGATAAACGTTCATGACTTAAAATATGACCGTTTGAAGTTACATGAATATCACTTTCGTCTGGACCACGATGGGACATTCTTTTAGAAAGTTGTTTTACTAATTGTTCGTCTTTTCCTTTTCCGATTATTGCTAAAATTCCACACATACTATTTTTGTTTACACTATTTGTTTTATGAAGCAAAAATCATATATAAGATAATTTATTAAAACAGTAATTGTGTTTTTAGCTATAAATTGTAAGTAAATTTGAATTTTTTAGATAAAATAAAAAGCATTCTGATGTAAATTGTAATAACTTCTAAAAATATATAATTTAGATGCCTATGATATACTTTCAATTAAAAAATTTGTCCTATTTATTTCAAAAGTAAAACCAATACTTTGTCCCATCAATTTCATACCAAGTGGCGATTGTGGTGAAAGTGCAATAATTATTTTGTTATCAATTGTAATTTTTGGCAAAGCCGATGAAATAAAAAGATTCATTCCGTTTGCTTGAACTAAACTTCCAAGTGCAATTTTGGTATGGGTTTGAGTAGCATCAATTTTATCCAAAACTGCTTTTTGGTCAAGAATTTCTAAGAGTTTATAATTTAGTTTTTCTTGCTCAATATGCATCATAGATAACGCAGTTTCGTGCTTATCGCCAGCAGAACCTTTGGCATCATTTTTTGCATCATCGGTCAAACCAGAAATCATATCTCTAAAAATATCAATTCGGTCTTGAAGTAACTGTTGGTAATGGTTTAAAATTTCTTGTTTAAGTTTCATATTACTGTTTAACCGCAAAGTTCTCAAAATTTTACTCAAAGTGCCCAAAGTAAAAAAATCTAGCAAAGGTTATTATCTGAAAACTCGCCAATTTTGCTTATTCCAGATTTTATTGTAACTTATAAATTAAAAATCAAATTTATAATTAGCTCCAATAATAGCTTGAACCCCTTGAACTGGATAGTTTATCCATCGTTGGTAATTTTGATTGGCTAAATTGTTTCCTTTCAAGAAGAACGATAACCTATCATTATGCTTATAAGAAACGTTGGCATTCAAATCAAAATAAGTGTCTAAAGTTGTGATTTGTGGTGAATATGTTGGTGGAAAAATCGCAGTTAAATCTTGCACAAACGAAACATCTTTTCGTTGTCCTACAAAATAAACGTTAGTTCCTGCACTCCATTTAGGGGTTATTCTAAAATCCAACGTTGAACCAATTTTAATTGAAGGTAAGTTCCAAGCTTCTTGCTCGTTTGTTTTGGTGTAACTACTAAATGTTCCGTTAATTCCAAAATTTACATTCTTAGAAAAATCGGCTTTTAATTCCCCATAAAATCGCAAAGTTTTGATATTATCATATACTACGTTAAACGAATTTGCATAAGTATATCCTTCATTATTTGTATTATATGAATCATATATATTGTTTTTAAATAAAGCTGTATTTCCTTCATTTAAGTAAGAACCTCTCACATTGTAAGCAACAGAATTAGCTAATTTTCCTTTCAATCCTACATAGATATCATACTTCTGATCGGTTGGTGCTATGGCTAAAGTTGGTGATACAAAATAATTTACATTAGCAAAATCATGATAGGAATTTTGTTTCAATGTTCCTTCTGCTCCAGCATAGGCAATCATTAAATCGCCAACTACCTTGTAAGAAGCAGTTATATTGGGGTAGATAAAAAATTTATTTTGACCTCCAGCATTAGCAACACTGTAGAAAAAAGTAGCACCTAAATTTACTGATAAATCATCTTTATTAATTTGAAAACTTGGTGAAAAACCAAAGTTTGAATACCCATATTTTATTGCTGCAACAGCATAATAATCTTTTTTAAAACTTCCATTTAAATAATCAATAATGAAGTTAGCTTTGATTTTTTCATCCATAATGTCAAACTCCAAATTTGGTTTGGCAACAAATTGATTTTCTGCAGATTCCAATGCGTCCCAAAAACGGTTAAACTTTACAGTTACATCTTTTAAAGGTGTATCGGTAAGTTGTAAACGTGCTCCCAAATAAGCATTGTTATAAGTTTGCTTCGGATTTATAGCATCAATTTGTGTTTGTGAAAACAATCCTGATTGTAAACCATACCAATTATATACTTGATTTTGATACCCAACATCAGCATTCCATGATAAGTTTTTAGAACGGCTTCCGTAAGTTGCATCTAAAGCGGTATTAAAAAATTTGTCAGCCAGTTGAACATCTTTTATGCCACCTTGAGAGGACAAATGCCGCAACATTACTCCTACATAATCATTATTTTCAAGTGTTTGAGTTACTAATAATTCGGCATTTACTGTTCCATAATTTCCTGCAGCCAATGTCAAATAATTACTAAATAATTTTTCGCTTGCTCCTTTATCAACTCCTGCAGCTTTTCCTTTTGAAGGTGTAAAAACTGATGCAACCGGAAATGAAAAAATATTATATTGAATTATTTCTTTTTTTGCAGTTTCATCGTCATCTAAATTTGGTGTTTCTTTTACTTTGAAGGCATCAGATATGGTAGGCGAATAGGGTTTTACAACATTTACAACTTCACTTCCTATATTTTGATCTTGCTTTTGAGCAAAGGAAATTTGAGTAATAAAAATTAATAAAATTAGAATTCTATATTGGAAATTGATTTTCATATTTTGTGTTTTTCTATTTAAAAAAGAAGACAATTATTTTTAAAAATGGCTTTTTACTATTTAATTATTGATGAATTTGTTTTGCTTTCCTCCGTTTTAATAAAATCTAATTCGGTTTGCGCTTCTTTTACTACATCAGGAAAATCAGTAAAATTTTCGATTACACTCGATAATATTGAAGTCGATTGATAGCTATCTTTCAAACTGTAATAATTTTTTGCCATTACAATTAATCCTTTAGCACCAAAGTATTTATAACCCGAATAATCTTTTGCTAACTTCTGAACTGTTTTATTTGAGTCTGCAAATTTGCCATCTTTATTTTTAAAATAAGCATCATAATATAAAGCTTCTGCAGCCAATTCTCCCTTTGCAATGGTTAATAATTTTGCATAAGCTGTTCGAGCTTTAGCTTCGTCATTTGCTTGAATTGCTGATCGAGCCACAATTATCTGAGCATCACTTTTAACTTTATTATCTGTTTTAGGATTAGATAAAACTTTGTCTGCATAAATAACCGAATTTGGATAATCTTTTTGAGCATAATAAGCACGCATCAAATTGGCTTGTGCAAACGTAACATTTTGCGGAAATTCTGCTTCTGTCTCTAATCGTTTTAAAACTGGTACGGCTTTAGTAAAATTGTCTTTCTTTAAATATATTTCACATAATCTTGCTAACGATTGCTCTGTAAATTCTGACCGTGATTTGGCGATTACATTTTCATAGTTTGTAACCGCATTCTCAAATAAACCGTCATTATAATAGGATTGCGCTAAATAAAAATTTGCTTTTAAACTGTGAATTCCGTTCGGGAATTTAGTCAAGTAACTGCTTAAATTTGAAATCGCCTGCTTTGTATTGTTTTGTAAATATTGTTTTTCAGCAGCTTCATAAGTATCGTTATCTAACTCAGCGTCAGAAACTTCAACAAAATATAGCGTTCTAACCCAAGTGGCATACTCATCTACTTTTCCATTATCTACATAAATTATTCTGGCTGTTGCGACTGCTTCCAAAGCTTCTGGAGTTTTTGGATATTCCGAAGCAACTTTCTTGAATTTTGCTATTGCTAAATCATCTTTATTAGCATTGTAATAAATCAATCCTTCTCTTAAAACTGCTTTTGAAGCAAACGAACCATTTTTAAATTCACTCAACAATTGATCGTATGTTTTTATTGCTAAATCTGTTTTTGAATCAGCGACATAGGTATTTCCTAATTCAAAAAGAGCATCATCGCGATATTGAGAAGTTTTAAAAGTTTGAAGAAACTTATTGAAATCTTCAATTTTCTTATCATTTTTGCTTACAAAGCCGTAGCTAATTGCCTTTTGAAAAGCAGCATAATCTGCGTCAACACTTTTTAATTCGATAGCTTTATTATAAGCTTCCATTGCTGGATAATATTTAGAAGTTACAAAGCGACTGTCGCCAAGGCGTAAATAAGAATCGTTTAATCGTATTTTGTCATCTTTTGAATTATCAATATAATTTTGAAAATAATTGCCCGCTTGATCGTAATCTTTTTGTTTAAAATAACAATAAGCTATGTTGTAATTACAATTTTTAATTTCAGGCGTATTTTTTGCTTCTGCCATTCCTTCAAATTGTTTAAAACTCAACAAAGCTTCGTTAAAATTATCAACAATATATTGCGATTCGGCTTTCCAAAAAGTTGCACGTGCAGTAAACTTTGCATCTTTTTGTTCTTTAATCGATTTTTCAAACATTTTTTGAGCATCGGCATAATTTCCATCTGTAAATAATTCCAACCCCCTGTAAAAAGTAACTTTTTGATATGCCAATCGGTTTTCTGAATTTTTATTTTTTTCTAATAATACTAAGGCATCTTTATAGTTTTTGGAAGTGATGTAAGAATTTATTAATAGATTTTCAATCTCGTTTTTACTTGGCGAATTTGGATATTTATTCAAAAAATTCATTAATACGTCAGGAACACTTTGGTACGAATTTCCAATTTCATAACTAATTTTTGCATAATTTAAATTGGCATCTTCCTGAATTTTTTTGTCAAAATCAGTTTCAGAAGCATTTTTAAAAGCATTTAGCGCTTCTTGTTTTTTTTCTAATTTCATATAACTTTCACCCAAATGATAATACGCATTTTGAGCCACAAAGTCTTTACCATCAATGATTTTATTGAATTGAGCAATGGCATTTTCATAATCTTTTTGCTGATAATAAGTATATCCCAACTGATAAAAATCGGTATTATTCCATTTTCCTTTTTTCCCTTTATATTCTTTTAAATAAGGAAGCGCTTCATCATATTTTTTAAGATTAAAATAACTTTCTCCAATAATTTTATTCAATTCCGATTTTTCACTTGCATTCGATTTTACCATGGCAACTTTACCTAAATCTATCGCTTTTTGAAAACTCCCAAGTTTAAAATTCATGTCGGCTTGAAAATAAGATAATTTCTCTTTGTATTTTTCTTCGCCCGAAACTTGGTCAAAATATTTTGTTGCTTCTTTGTAATCATCTTTATCATAAGCTATGAAACCCAAATAATACTTGGCTTGCGATCCATATTCTTTAGAATTGGAAACTTTATTAAAATAAGTTACCGCTTCTTTCTTTTTATTACCTGAAAAATAAGCATATCCTTTTTGAAAATTAAATTTGTCAACTTCTTCTGCCGAGAGTCCACTTTCGTCCACTTTATCAAAATATTCGAGCGCTTTCGAATAATTTCCTTGTTCAAAATAAAATTGTGAAACACCAATAAATGCTTGATTTTGTTTTGTGCTTGTAGGATATTCGGCAACAAAGTTTTCCATCATAGCATCAGCATTAGACTGATTCAATTTAATAGCACAAAAAGCACTGTAATAGCTACAATCGCCTTGAATTTCCTGATCTTTAGTGTCTTGTTTAACTTTTTCAAATATAATTTGAGCACTTAAATATTGCTGATCATTATATAATGAAATGGCTTTATCGTAATCTGAAAGTTGATGGGTATAAATTTCAGATTTTTGAGCAGAAATTGTAACGAAAGCCAGAATTAAATTGAGTAAAAAAAACGCTTTTATCTTGTGCATTATCTTATGTTTTATATCGGTCAAAAATATCATTCTAGTACATATAACGCAGGAATACCCATTTTAATTATAAACATTTTTCTTAACAATAACATTTTTCAAATTTAATAGTAGTAATTAATGATTTGTACTGTTTAAAATTCTAGCTTCTAATAATTTATAAATGATGTTGTATTTTGATTTTTTTTTAAAATAAATTTTATAAAATCTTATATTCAAAATTTAGTACTTTTACCCAATAAACAAAATTTACTATGTCGACATTAGTTTTATCTCTGGAAAACGTAACCATATATCAAGAAAGTAGAGTCATTTTATCTCAAGTAAATCTGGAGGTAAACCATGGTGAATTTATTTATATTATAGGAAAAACGGGTTCGGGAAAAAGTAGTTTTATGAAAACACTTTATGGAGATTTACCTTTAACAGAAGGCGAAGGACATATAGTAGAATTTGATTTGGCTACACTTCAAGAAAAAGATATTCCGTATTTAAGAAGAAAAATCGGAATGGTTTTTCAGGATTTTCAACTTCTACCCGATCGAAATGTTACTGCAAATATGCTTTTTGTTTTAAAAGCGACAGGTTGGTCAGACGAAACTGAAATGCAAAACAAAATAGACGAAGTATTAGATAAAGTAGGTATGAAAGGTTTCGCCAACAAAATGCCACATCAACTTTCGGGTGGCGAACAACAACGTGTGGCGATTGCGAGAGCTTTGCTAAACGATCCTGAATTTATTTTAGCAGATGAGCCAACTGGAAATTTAGATCCGCAAACTAGCGGTGAAGTTTTAGAAGTTTTGAAACAAATAAACCAAAATGGAAAAACTGTAATTATGGCCACTCACGATTATGCTTTACTAATGAAATTTCCATCAAAAACACTAAAATGTGAAGATGGAAAAATATTTGAAGTTGTTCAAAGAACTTTATAAATGCTCTCTATAGTAATTCCTTCTTATAACTATAATGTTGTTCCATTGGTTACAGCACTTAAAGTTCAGGCGGCATTGTTATCAATAAATTTTGAAATTTTAGTTCAAGATGATGCTTCAAATTCTGAATTAAATGTAATAAATCAGCAGATAAATACTTTAGAAAATTGCAAATTTGAAACCAACAGTTCCAATTTAGGCAGGGCTAAAAACAGAAATTATCTTGCGAGTAAATCCAAATATGACTGGCTTTTATTTATAGATTGCGACATGATGCCAACGGCATCAAATTATCTCGAAAAATATGTAACGGCATTAAAAATATCTGAAAAACAATTATTTTACGGAGGAATTGAATATCAAATCGATCAAAAATTTGAAGGAAATTTGAGATACATTTACGGAAGAACAAGAGAAGCACTTTCAGTAGAAAAACGAATTTTAAAAAAGAATTTGGGAGCACAAACGTCAAATTTACTGATTAAAAAAGTAGTTTTTCAGCAAAATATATTTTCTGAAACCCTGACTCAGTATGGTTATGAAGACACTTTGTTTCTGTATGAACTGGAATCTAAAAACTTTGAAGTTGAACATATTAACAATGAACTTTATCATTTAAACATAGAAACTTCAGAAGCTTTTTTAGATAAAACTAAGGATGCTTTAAAAAACTTAAAGCTCATAATTAATTTGCAACCCAAATTAGAAAACAGAATTAGTGTAGCAAAATTATATTTTAAACTAAAAAAATGGAACCTAGTTTTTTTGGTAAATAGGGTATATTCTATTTTTGAACGTAAAATAGTTGCTAATTTAATTTCCAATAAACCATCGCTTTTTTTATATGATGTTTTTAAGATAGGTTATTTGTGCAAATCAAAAATCTAGCGATTTGTATTTTGTTCGATAACGCCATTCCATAGTTTCATAACTGCATCTATATCATATTTTTTGACGCTTTCACTGGCATTTTTTCCCATTTGAAGACGCAAGTTTTGATCTACAATAAGTATTTCTAATTTTGAAATGAACTCCAGTTCGTTTCCATCTTCAATAAGAAATCCATTTTCTGAATTTACAATTAAAACTCGTGGTCCAACGGGACAATCGTAGGCAACAATTGGTAAACCTGCCGACATTGCTTCAATCAAAACCATAGGAAATCCCTCTGATCTAGAAGTCATTACATAAATAGAAGCATCCAAATACCGATTTTTTATATCAGAAACTGGTTCAAAAAAATGAACCGTTTTCGTTAAATTTAACTCATTTACTAATGTTGCTAAATTTACTTCGGTTGAGACATTTCCATAAATTTCCAAGTGCCAGTCAGGATGTTTATTTATTATTTTTTGCCAAATTTTTAAGAGTCTGTCTAATCCTTTTTCAAACGAATGTCGAGCAACTGCGATTACTTTTTTATTTTTAAGTATTAAATTATCATTACTTTCAAACCAATTTGGATTTGGAATTACATAACTTTTTTTAACATTCCACTCCTTCAAACTTTCATTAGACAATACCACGATTGCATCAAACTTTGTGGCGCAAAATTTTCGAAGTTTATATTTTAATTGTTGACCAATTTTTATTAAAAAGGTATTTGCTAAGCGTTGCGATTCGTTATAAATAGAGCCGTGAACTTCAAAAATTAATGGGATTTTGGTTCTAATCATAAAAGGAATTAGGAATCCTTTATAACCAAAATCGCAAATAAAAATAAGATCTGGCTGGATCGATTTTAGCAAAATTTGAAGTTGCTTGTTGTAATTTAAAAAATTACCAAGCTTTCCTCCTTTTCGAACTATATTGTGATGAACTGCATTGGAATTAAATTCAAAAAAAGATAGGCTATCATTCTGATTTTGAGTTATAAAATGCACTTCATACTTGTATTTTTCAATGAGATAGTTTGATTTTATCGAAAGCACTCGCGCTACACCGCCAGCATCATTTGTGGTTGGAGTTAAGTAAATAATTTTCATTTTTTGGTTTTCAAAAAGTCATCATAACTCCTTATATAATCATCCTCATCAAAAATACCAGAAGCTAAAACCAAACAAACTGCACCAGATGAAAAATTTTGTAATTCGCGCCAAATTCCAGTTTCGATAAGCAAACCAACATCGGGTTTATTCAAAGTATAGGTTGTTTTTGCCGTTCCATTATCAAGAATTACATCAAAACTACCACTTAAAGCTATTAAAAATTCCGATTGATGGATATGCGCATGTCCGCCACGATAGGAATTACTAGGAATATCAAACAAATAATAAACCCTTTTAAACTCAAAAGGAATGGTGTTTTTTTCAATAAATGCCAAATTTCCTCTGACATCTTCAACAACCGGAACGGAGATCAATCTATCTGAATTACTCATAAAATTAAATTTTTTCCATCTTGAATTATTTTGTCAACTATAAATAATGGACGGTTTCGTACCTGATTGTAAATTCTTAAAACGTATTCCCCGATTAATCCTAACGAAATTAACTGAACGCCACTAAAAAGAATAATTGATAAAATTGTTGCAGTAAATCCTTGCGGAACATCATTATAAACTAATTTTCTATACACATTATAAGCAAAATAAATCAGTGAAAAAATTACAGTAAAAAATCCCAAACGTGTGATAAATTTAATTGGGAAATCGCTAAAATTAAAAATACCAGTAAAGGCTAGCTCGAAAAGTTTTTTCCAGCTGTATTTAGAGGTTCCTGCTAACCTTTCGTCTCGATCGTACTCCAACCCAATTTGATTAAAACCAATCCAAGCACGCATTCCTCTTAGATATCGATTTTGCTCTGGCATCCTATTCATAGTATCAACAACCCTTTTGCTTAACATTGAAAAATCGCCAGAATCAATTGGGATTTTAAAATTTGATATTTTTGATTGCAAATTATAATACATTGAATACGCCATTTTTTTAAAAAAACTTTCTTTTCTATTTTTTCTGATGGCATAAATTACATCAAATCCTTGAATAAGTAAATCATAAAATTCTGATATTAATTCTGGTGGATCTTGCAAATCGCCATCCATAATTAATGCCCCTTTTTTTCCTCGAACATGAGATAATCCTGCACTCACGGCTAGTTGATGTCCATAATTTCGTGAAAGTACAATTCCAGAAAATCGTAAGTCGGTAGCGCAAATTGATTCTATTATTTGTTGTGTCGTATCAGTACTTCCATCATTTACCAAAATTACCTCGCAAGAGAATTGCACTTTATTAATAACAAGTTGGAGGCGTTCAATTAAAGTATGGAGCACCAAATCTTCATTATACAAAGGAATTATTATCGAAATATCAAAAATTGGTTCAGTCATTTGGCAAATATTATTCTGTAAGTAAGGAATCTACAGGTTCAATAATAATACTATTTTTTCTATAAAACCTTGATATTTCAAGATTTTTCCAGTTATTTTTATCGTTAGTCAATCCAAAATCTACCTTATTATAAATCGTTGTTGGAAAATGGGTTAATGCTGGCACAACACAATCTTTAGATTTACAATTTTTAATCAAATTTAATCTGGTTTTCATCTCATTATTATAAGCGTAAGCCTTTCCTGAAAATAAATCTAGATAGGCAACCGTAATGGGATTATTAGATAAAAAATGGAATAAAATAAGAATACCAAAAAATATTTTTACCTCTTTAGAAAATTGAAATTCGAAATTAAATTTTTGCCTTAAAAAAATAACTATGGTATAAAAACAATAAATAAAACCAAAAATGAAGAAGAAGTAAATGGTATTAATCGATCGATCGGGCAATTGTCCATTTAAACTCCAAACTCCTGGAAAAAATCCTAAAAAAACAATTGCAATAACTCCTATAATGGAATAAAAAGGATGAATTGCAAAACTATTTTTCAATTTTAAATTGGCATAAATATCTTTAATAAAAAATAGGCAAGATAGCAACATTATGGGGAACCAATTAAAAATATAACTAATTGTGAGTTGTACAGATTTAAATATTGACCACAGCAACTGATGTTTTACTTTGATGTTTGAAGCGCGAACTGCATTACCAGGTGCAAAAATTTCTACAAACGAAAAAATTAAATAAATTGCGAGAATGATTAAAACTACATAATTGATTTTTTTTTGAAAATGATAAATATATACCGCCAAGGAAAGTAGTATAAATCCAAGGATTACAACTGTTATTTCGTTACAACCTATTGTAGCTATCAAAATGAGAAGTGCAAAGATAAAATGAAATGGATTTTTAGAATTTTTATATTTTAAAAGAAATCCAAAAAACAATAACGTCAAACTAGTAGGTAACTGATTTGTTAACGAAGCTGGCATCCAGTAAAATCCTTCGCAAACATCTGGAAGTTGCACTAAATATAAAATAAATATAACTCCAGTATAACTCAGTTTTTTTACAGATGATAACGTTATCGAAATATTGGAAATGAAAAAAAATAGCGCAAACAAGAAGAATAAAAACAGAACTATTGGAATTATTTTATAGAAATATAAATTAGAATAGGTCAACGGGTTAAGACTAATCAAACCATTTGAAAAATATCTTCCAGACCATTCAAAATACCTTCGAATTTGAAGTGGAAAAAAAGCTTCGTTTTGTGAATCAAAACTATAATCAAAATCGTCGGAAGCTGGATTATTAAAAAAAGATAAAATTACTAACGGAAACAATGCAATTACTGTGAGGTAGAGAAATAATTTTCTACTTCCCAATATCGATATCCATTTTAAATTTATTAAATCCATATTTATTTGTAGTACACTTATTGTCTATTAAATAAAAGCTCAAAAAAAACAATTTGGAATTTAGCTTTGTCGAATCGTTAGCTAATGCTTATTTTCGTATCAAATATAAAAAATATTTTGCCAAATTTATGGAAAATAAACCTCTTGTAACTGTTATTTGCTTGTGTTATAATCATTCGAAATATGTTGTGGAAAGTTTAAATTCTGTTTTAAATCAAGAATATAAAAATGTAGAATTAATTATTGTTGACGATTTTAGTACGGACAACTCGGTAATAGTGATCGAAAACTGGCTTAAAGATAAACCAAATACTTTATTCATTATAAATGAAACCAATATAGGAAGTACAAAATCTTTTAACAAAGCTTTAAATCTTGCTAACGGAGATTACATTTTAGATTTAGCTGCAGATGATATTTTATTTGAATTTTGTATCGAATATCAAATTCAAACTTTTATCAAAAATACGTTTGAAAAACTCGCTATTGTTTATGGAAATGCATGGTTAATTTCAGAAAACGGAGATTTTATTTCGCATTATTTTGAAGTTGATAAATTTGATAAAACTCTTCAATTTAAAAAAGAAGGCTTTGTTTACAATTCAATTTTGTCTGGAGAAAATGTATTATGTTCTGTAAGTGCGCTGTATAAAACTTCAGTTTTACGTTCATTGGGTGGTTATGATGAAAATTTAGCTTACGAAGATTTAGATATTTGGATTCGAATCAGTAGAGATCACAGCATTGCTTACGTGGATGATTTTTTAGTAAAAAAAAGAATTCTTTCGGACTCATTAGGAACCGAATTTCACAAAAAAAATTCCAAAAAATCCCAGCTGATAAATCAATCTACCTATTTGATTTTACAAAAAGCGTATCAACTAAATAGAACCAAACTTGAAAATAAAGCACTTTTGAAAAGAGTACATTATGAAATGATGTTAAATTCGAAAAATAGAAATTTAAAACTGCTTTCTAAATGGGTTTTATTTGAAATAAAAATAGGAATGAAAAATATACTTACGTTTATAAGATAGTTTAGAGTAGAAATTTCCGTCTAATTTCAATAAAAGTTTTTTCAGTATAAATTAGTTCGCTAATTAATTCCCTTTGCAATTGCTGATAATTTTCAAATTCATAATATTTTGACCAGGAAGTCTCGTTTAACATGGTCTTTATAATTTTGATTATTTTTGTAGTTTCAGAGCTGGTTCTCAAAGTAGCCTTACCATAATAATCAATAGAATTTTTATGGAAAAATTCTGCTGTATTATCCTCAAAATTTACTTTTATAAAATACAATTTTGATGTTTCGTTAATAGGATAAAAATCGCTCCACTTTGCAAAACCTACTGCTGTGTTTTGATTTTTATAATCTGACAAAGCATCTAATCGCCATCTGCAATTTGCAACTCTACCCCAGTGATTTGAAATTCTATAAATCCCAATATTAGTAGTTATGTAAGTACTTCCCGATTTGCTTTTGAAACTTATTTTTAAATCTTTGATTACGTCTAATGACACTTGTTTCCAAATACAAAAAGTGTAGTTATGGAAATTTTGTTTGGTGTATTTTGAAATCAATTAGTGTAAATTTTTAACTTTTTCTTGTTTGGCTGTAGTGGCAAAATCATTAGTTAAACGTTCCGCATATAGATCCAACAATGCTCTAACTCGGGCATGATTTTTACTTTTTACAATAAGTCCGGCATGATAATCCAATGGAACTCTAAAACAAATTTCTTCATCATTAAAATCACTTAAATCAGGATGTTGAAATTTAGATAAGGTCAAAACAATACCAGCAAATTCCTTTTTAATTTTTGGAAGTTTGTAATTTTTTTGCTTTGCCAAAGCATCTTCTATTACTGCCCATTCTTGCCACAAATTTATATCGCTTGCTGCATGAACCATTTCGGCTAAGTGTGCTCCACCTACACGAGAGGCAGTTTCCAAGAAATAAATTTTACCGTCTTCATCACATTTTATAAACTCAGTATGCGATGCGCCGTGTTTCAATCCAAAACCTTTTATAACTTGCTCATTTACGCGTTTTATTTCCTTATCATCATCAGAATTGTAAGCAATGTTTGCACTTCTAAAAATTCCACCACCTTGAGAAATTTCCATTGGTGTTGCTAAATATTGAGAAGTCAAACTAAATAGAATTTTACCTTCAAAAATCAAAGTATCACAGTGAAAAACGGCTCCAGGACGAAATTGTTCTAATAAATATTTGAATCGATTGTTTCCCATTTCGGTAATATGATTCCACAGCGTTTCTTTATCATAAACCTTGATTATTCCTGCTGCGGAAGCTTCCGATCGAGGTTTTAAAACCCATGGTGCTGGAATGGTATCCGCAAAAGTATTGATATCGTGATCATTAAATAAAGATACGAATTCAGGATTTGAAATACCACAACTTTTTGCGCGAATTCGCATCGCTAACTTATCTCGAAAATAGCGACCTGTGGTTTGTCCCATTCCGTCAATTCTCAAATTTTCACGCAAGTAAGTTGCTTTTTCAACATCAAAATCATCAAGAGCCACTATGGCATCAATTTTTTTATAACGCATCAAATCAGAAACTCCAGCCAATAAATCTTCTAAATTCCAGTCGATATCTTGACCTGGCATAAAAAATATTTCATCAATATATTCAAATGCCCAAGCTTTATCACGCAATTTTTCCGAAGTTATTAAGTAAACTCTATTTCCTTGTTTTTTTAAATTGATTAAAAAATCATTGCCTTTAAAATAATTTGAAATACAAATAAAATTTTTGATGCTATTTTCCATGAGTTACAGGTTTTCAATAAAATTAGTAATTAAATGTACACCAAATGCAGTTGCGTGCTTCGTTTTTGCAAATTCATCATCAACAAAAGCTACTCCAGCAATATCTAAATGTGCCCAAGATGGATGATTTGATGTGAAATGTTCTAAAAATTTAGCGGCAGAAATAGCACCAGCAACTGGTTTTCCTGAGTAATTTTTGACATCAGCAATGTAACTTTCAATATCACTTTTATAAGATTCCCACAGCGGTAATTGCCACAAACGCTCTCCAATTTCGTCGCCAGAAATTTGCAGTTTTTTTGAAATTTCATCATTATTTGTAAAAAGCGCTGCACATTCATAACCTAAAGTGGCAACACTACTTCCAGTCAAAGTAGCGATATCAATCACAGTTTGTGGTTTGTAATTTTTAATCAAATAAGCTAATCCATCAGCAAGTATTAATCTGCCCTCGGCATCGGTATCTATTATTTCAATTGAGCTTCCTAAATAACTTGAAATCACATCACTCGGCAAAAATGATTTGGCATCCACTGCATTTTCACAAGCAGGAACAACGGCAGTAACTCGTACTGGTAATTTCAAATCGGCAATAAGTTGCATCGCACCTAAAACTGCTGCACCACCAGCCATATCACACTTCATGTGAACCATTCCTGCGGTTTTAATGTTTAATCCGCCAGTATCAAAAGTGATTCCTTTGCCCACTAATCCCACATGTTTTTTTGATTTTTCAGGATTGTAATCCATAATAATGAATTGCGGTTCGCGTTCACTACCTTGACCCACAGCTAAAAATGCATGTAAACCCAATTCTTCCGATTGTTGTTTGCCAAAAACTGTTACATCAAAATTATATTTTTTTCCTGCTTTGGTTGCCCAATGTGCCAAATAACTTGGTGTCACAACATTTGATGGTAAATCGACCAAATTAAAAGTTTCCAGTTGTGCATTTGCGATTTTTAATGCTTTAGTTATAGTATCATCAAAATCCTTTTTTGCCAAAATTTGAATTTCAAAATCATATTTTAAAAACGGATGCGCAACTTTTTTCTTAAAGTGACCCAAATCATAAGTACCCAAATAAAGTCCTGATAGTGTTGCTTCTACCTGTTCTGAATTAAACTCGTCTGGAATGGTTAATGCAACATTAGCGGAAAAATTATCTTTGTTTTTTGAAGCAATTCGTCTGAAAATTGTTTTTAATGATTTGTAATCGATCGCTTTGCCGAGACCCACAAAAATGTGAGTACAATCGTATTTCTCAATTAAATAATGGGTATCTTTTTTCCCATAAAACACCTGAGAATAGACCGAACATCCATGAAATTCAATTGGTACAATACTTTTTGCATTCGTTTCAAAAACAGGAATGATGATGGTTCCAGAGAAATTATTTAAATTTTGAATATTTTTAATGTTCATTTTGATAAGAGGTCTTTAGTTGTCTTTAGTGCTGAAAAATAACCATTCTATGGCTTTAGGAAATTCGTCACTCCAATAAATTTCATTATGTTTTCCGTTGATATTGATGCTAAGCTTGATTTTCATTTTGTCATCAAAACCTTCTTTTTTAAGCAGTCGCTTTTTGAAGTTTTTCACATGATCAATCATGGTTTCACTTTCATTTCCGCCAGCATAAAGATAAATCCGAGTTTCCTGAGGTTCATCCATATCTAATAATGAAAGCTTGACTTTAGGAACAACCCAAAGTGATGGCGAAAAAATCATAAGTTTCCCAAAAACTTCTGGATACATAATTCCAGAAAAAATGCTAACCAAACCGCCCATCGAACTTCCTCCAATTCCTGTAAATTCCCGTTCGGATTTTGTTCTAAAATTTTCGTCAACAAAAGGTTTTAAAGTATCTGTTAAAAAACGAATGTATTTTTTTCCTTGACCATTTCCTAAAACGGTATTGCCAACATTGTACTCTTTAACTCTATCTTTTTCAGCATGTTCAACAGCAATAATAATGATTTTTCCAATATTATATTCCGCCATTACCGCGAGCTTTTTATCGATTTCCCAATTGCCATATTTCGCATTTTCATTAAACAAGTTTTGAGCATCTTGCAAATATAAAACAGGATAATTTTCAGTTGAAGATTCGTAATCGTGTGGTAATAAAGCCCAAACGCGTCTAGTTTTGTTGAGCTGTGGAATTTCAAATTCTTCTGAAATTAATTTAACAATAGGAAGAAAATTTGGCTTGAAAGGCAACCAGTTTTTACGCCATTTTGCTACGTGTTCTTTCTTAATTCCATTTTTTTGATTTGTACTCCGATTTTCAGTTCGATTTCCAAATTTATCAATCTCCACTTCGCTCCAATCGCCACGAGTGAATTTATACAACAGTTCTTTTGGGAATTTAAAACCCGAATTAAACTTAAAATGATATAAGCCAGACTCCACTTTTTCCATCAAAAAATTGTTGTCTTGTGTTACCCAATTATTAAAGTTTCCAGAAATAAATACAGGCCGATCATCATCTTCATCCGTAGTCAAAATTATATTTAACTGAGGTTCAATGATTTCTTTTATAATTAATACTTCGTTAAAAGGATTTTCGTCCATGGCAACTGAAAGGCTAAACGCTTGATTTTAAATAATTACAGTTTTAGATTTTTATTTTTCTAAAGACTTATTTTCGAGTGGTGAAGTTCGAATTTCAGTATGTCGGATTTCACCTCCTGAAGTCCCAACTTGTTGCGCTATAACAACTCCTGCAATTGAAATTATTAAAGCAACAACAGAAACTATCTTGGCTTTTGCGTGATTTTTGAAATTTAAATACAATCCTATTATAGAAACTGCTCCCAAAACATATAGCAAAAGTGCAAGCTTATCGGCAATTTCCTCATGTTCATGAATGATTTGAGGTCCGATGTTAGGCATATCTTCTACAATTTCCTCTGCGCCTTCAGCTGTATATATTGATAAAAACCCGAAAATTGCTGTCACAATAAAAATTATGTAAGCTGTATTTTTTAATGTAGTGTTTTTGAGAATTATTCCTGCAAGAAGAATTCCAAACCCAAAAATTGTTCCTATGATAGGAAAGTGGTTTACCAGTAAATGCAAATGTGCGTCGTTCATTTGTTTTATTTTTTACAAATATATTTATTTATATTTTCATTAAATACTACTTTGTTATCTTTGTGAAAATTAAAATTAAATTGATTTTAGAATTTAATATAAAATCCTTGTGATGATTTAACACTAGTTAATTTTAATATCAAAATTACGTTTAAAATACCTTTATAATGCTTGTACGAATCGTCAAATTATCTTTTCACCAACAAAATATCCCAACTTTTTTAGAAAACTTTGAAGTGATGAAAAGTCACATTAAAAATTCGACCGGCAATCGCTTGTTAGAACTCTATCAAGATCAAAATAATCCGTCGGTATTTTTTACATACAGTTATTGGGAAACCGAGCAAGATCTAGAAAATTATCGCAAATCGGCACTTTTTGACGAAGTTTGGAGCTTTACTAAAAAGCTTTTTAATGATAAACCCGAAGCTTGGAGTGTGAATAAATTAGTTTCCTTAGTTTAAAATTAAACAATCTTAAACAACTTTAAACAACCTTAAACAAAAATAAATGAAATCAATACTTTTAAGAGAAATAAAATCTTTTTTTGGTTCGCCAATTGGTTATTTGGTAATTGCCATTTTTTTGATTTTAAACGGACTTTTTCTTTGGGTTTTTGAAGGTGATTTTAATATTTTAAATAGCGGTTTTGCCGATTTAACCCCGTTTTTTACCATTGCACCTTGGATTTTAATATTTTTAATTCCAGCAGTTACCATGCGAAGTTTTTCTGATGAGAAAAAACAAGGAACTATTGAACTTTTACTCACAAAACCCTTAAGCATTTGGGAAATAGTAAATGGGAAATTTTTGGGTGCTTTTATCTTGATATTAATTGCTATTATCCCTACATTTATATATGTAAAAGTTATTTCAAGTTTGGGAATGCCCGAAGGCAATATCGATCTTGGCAGTACAATGGGTTCTTATTTTGGTTTGCTTTTTTTAATTGCAGGATATACATCGATTGGGATTTTCACTTCTACCATTTCTGAAAATCAAATAGTTGCTTTTATCATCTCTGTTTTTTTGTGTTTTATTTTCTATTTTGGATTTCAAGGAATTTCTAGCTTTTTTAAAAATTTTGAAGATATCATAGCTTTTTTCGGAATGGATTTTCACTTCAAAAGTATGAGTCGTGGCGTTATTGATACGCGCGATGTGTTGTATTTCTCGAGCATTACCATTTTATTTTTATCATTAACTGTGTACAAATTAAAATCTTTAAAATTGTAATGAACACTAAAAAACACTATTTGAAGTCGCTTTTTACAATTATAATCATCTTAGTTGTACTTAATTTAGTTGGTCATTTTGTTTTCAAACGATTTGATTTAACTGCTGACAAACGTTATACTTTATCACAAACTTCGCTAACCATCGTAAAAAGCATCAAAGAACCTATTTATGTTGATGTATTTTTAGAAGGAAACTTTCCAGGTGAATTCAAAAAACTACAAACAGAAACACAACAATTGCTTGAAGAATTTAAAGCATACAATGGCAATATCATATTTCAATTTGTAAATCCGTTGGAAAAAGAAAGTGAGCGTGACAAAATTATGAAACAATTTATGGATCGTGGCTTAACTCCCATAAATGTAACTTTAGATGAAAAAGGCAAACAAACTCAGGAAGTGGTTTTTCCATGGGCAGTGATTTCTTACGGTTCAAAAAGCACCAAAGTTCCTTTATTAAAAAATATGATGGGTGCAAGCACTGCCGAAAAAGTAGTGAGTTCAGTTCAACATTTGGAATATGCTTTTGCAAATGCATTTAACACAGTTTCAAAAAATAAAGAAAAGAAAATTGCTATTATAAAAGGAAACGGTGAGTTGCAAGATTTTCAAATTGCCGATTTTTTGAAATCCGTTCGAGAGCATTATTACATCGGACCATTTACTTTAGATTCGGTTGCAAAAAGTCCGCAAAATTCACTTGTAGCACTTCAAAAATATGATTTAGCCATAATTGCCAAACCTACCGAAGCGTTTTCAGATCAAGAAAAACAAGTCTTGGATCAATTTATCATTCACGGCGGAAAAACATTGTGGCTTGTGGATCAAGTTACCATCGAAATGGATAGTTTGATGAATACAGGAGCAAGTTTGGCATTTCCAAGAGATTTGAATTTAAACGATCAGTTTTTTAAATATGGAATTCGCATCAAACCCGATTTGATTAAAGACATTATGGCAACGCCAATTTCCTTAGCAACGGGAAGTCAAGGAAGTGCAACGCAGTACAGTCAATTTCCATGGCTGTATGCGCCAATGATTTTTCCGTATGAAAATAAAGATAAATCGAAAACAAATCCTATTGTAAGCAATTTGGACGGCATCAAATTTGAATTTTCAAACCCCATTGACATCTTAAAAAACGACATTCACAAAACGGTTTTATTGCAAAGTTCACCTTATTCTAAAGCGGTTGGTACACCAATTCCGGTAAAATTAGAAATGGTAAAAGACAGACCAACCCAAAATGATTTTATAAACACAGGAAATCTTCCCGTTTCGGTTTTATTGGAAGGAAAATTTCATTCTGTTTTTGAAAACAGAGTACTTCCGTTTACAGACACTAACTTTAAACCAAGCGATCGAAACTCGAAAATGATCGTAATTTCTGACGGTGATGTAATTAAAAATCAATTGGACAAAACCGGTGCACCACTGGAACTTGGATTTGATAAATGGACCAATAAAATGTATGCCAACAAGGAATTTTTGATGAATTGTGTAAATTACTTGTTGGACGATAACGGACTTATTAACATCAGAAGCAAAGAAGTAGATTTGCCATTGCTGGACAAAGAAAAAGTATTTGAAAACTACACGCAAACACAAGTTATAACTATCGGTGTACCAATTGGTATTTTAATCGTATTTGGAATTATTTTTACATTTGTTCGCAAACGAAAGTACAATTCTTAATGTTAATAAAAATCTTTTTAAAATTGACTTCTTTAAGATATATTTGTAAAAAATAAACATTTTATAAAATTTATAAAAAAGTTTGTATCAAAAACAACCGAAATGAAATTTATAGTATCAAGTTCTTATTTATTAAAACAACTACAAGTTCTGGGAAGTGTTATCAATAATAGCAATACGCTACCCATATTAGATAATTTTTTATTTGAATTAAATTCCAAAGAATTAAACGTTTCAGCATCTGATTTAGAAACTACAATGTCCGCCTCGCTAGAGATTGAATCTACCGATAGAGGAAGTGTGGCGGTACCAGCAAAATTATTATTAGATATTTTAAAAACGTTTCCAGAGCAACCTTTAACATTTACGGTCGAAGAAAACAGTACCATCGAAATCAGTTCCAATTCTGGAAAATATGCCATTGCATATGCACCAGGAGAAGAATTTCCAAAATCGGTTCTGTTAGAAGAACCATCTTCAACAGTGGTTCCAGCCGAAGTTTTGAATATTGCCATTAGCAAAACCATTTTTGCTGCAGGAAACGATGATTTGCGTCCAGTAATGTCGGGTGTTTTCTTTCAGTTTTCGCCAGAAGGTTTGATTTTTGTTGCCACAGATGCACACAAATTGGTAAAATATGCACGTACTGATGTAAAAGCTTCACAAGTTGCCGATTTTATCATGCCCAAAAAACCATTGAATATCCTTAAAAGTATTCTTGGAGCATCAGACGCCGAAGTAAAAATAGATTACAACGATTCAAACGCAACCTTTTCTTTCGAAAATTATATATTGACTTGCCGCTTAATTGATGGAAAATATCCAAATTATGAAGCTGTAATTCCTAAAGAAAATCCAAATAAATTACTAATTGATAGAATGCAGTTTTTAAATTCTGTCAGACGTGTGGCTATCTTTTCAAATAAAACGACACATCAAATTCGATTGAAAATTGCTGGAGCCGAATTGAATATTTCTGCCGAAGATATAGATTATTCTAACAAAGCAGAGGAACGTTTAACTTGCGATTATCAAGGAGATGACATGCAAATTGGTTTCAATTCACGTTTTCTGTTAGAAATGTTAAACAATTTACAATCAGACGAAATTCAATTGGAAATGTCAATGCCAAACCGTGCAGGAATTTTAACTCCTGTTGATGGATTGGATGATGGAGAAACAGTAACAATGCTGGTAATGCCAGTAATGTTAAATAATTAGTCAACTAACCAACCTATTTTTTATATTCAAAAACCGATAAATTCAACTTTATCGGTTTATTTTATTTAGCACAATAGGTATATAAAATATAATTCTAAAAATGATTAACACCGAAACTATAGTTGCTTTAGCGACACCTTCAGGCGCTGGTGCCATTGCAGTTATTCGTTTATCAGGTAAAAATTCGATTGCTATTGTGAGTGCTATTTTCCAATCGGTTTCTGGTAAAAATATTGCGAGTCAAAAAACACATACACTCCATTTGGGTACCATTGTAGATGGATCAAAAGTGTTTGATCAAGTTTTAGTTTCAATTTTTAAAAACCCAAATTCGTATACAGGTGAAGATGTGATTGAAATTTCGTGCCATGGATCGGTTTTTATCCAACAGCAAATCATTCAACTTTTGATCCGTAAAGGTTGCAGAATGGCACAAGCAGGCGAATTTACATTGCGTGCTTTTCTAAATGGAAAACTCGATTTATCCCAAGCAGAAGCAGTTGCCGATTTAATTTCGTCAGATAATGAAGCAAGTCATCAAATTGCCATGCAACAAATGCGTGGCGGATTTAGTAACGAAATTTCAAAACTGCGTGAAGAATTATTGAATTTTGCCTCATTGATAGAATTAGAATTAGACTTTGCCGAAGAAGATGTCGCCTTTGCCGATCGATCGCAGTTTACCGATTTAGTAACCCGAATTGAGTTTGTTTTAAAACGATTAATCGACAGTTTTGCCGTAGGAAATGTAATTAAAAACGGAATTCCAGTTGCCATTGTGGGTGAACCGAATGTGGGAAAATCGACTTTACTAAATGCACTGCTAAATGAAGAACGCGCCATTGTTTCGGAAATTGCGGGAACGACTCGTGATACCATCGAGGATGAATTGGTTATTGACGGAATTGGGTTCCGATTTATTGATACCGCTGGAATTCGGGAAACAAAAGATGTTGTTGAAAGCATCGGCATTAAAAAAACATTTGAAAAAATAGAGCAGGCACAAGTTGTTTTGATTTTGGTTGATGGTTGTCGGATGATGGTTGACGGATTAGCAACCGTTAAAATTGAAATTGAAAAAATAAGAAATCAGTATCCGTTAAAACCAATAGTAATCATCATCAATAAACAAGATTTAATTCTGAACGAAAATCATTTGAAGATATCCCAAGAACTGACAACAGACAACCATCAACTAGCAACCCTTTTTATTTCTGCAAAAAACAAAACAGGCATCGACGAACTCAAAAACACCTTATTATCGTTTGTAAATACAGGTGCGCTCCGAAACAACGAAACCATTGTAACCAACAGCCGACATTATGATTCGTTGCTCAAAGCATTAGAAGAAATTCAAAAAGTAAAATTTGGTTTGCAGTCTAATTTACCTTCCGATTTAATGGCGATTGACATACGTCAAGCCTTGTATTATTTTGGAGAAATCACGGGTGAAGTGACTAACGATGAGCTACTTGGAAATATTTTTGCAAACTTTTGTATCGGCAAATAACTAGCACAAAATATCAAT
>JACMPO010000007.1 GCA_014377455.1 Flavobacterium sp. | reverse complement strand
TTGAATACTCAAAAAGAAGAAAAATCGTCTTCCGGTAAATTGATTTTACAAGTCATGAATGAAATAGCAGGAACAGTTCTTTTGGACATTTCTTACATAACAAATACAGCGAGTTGGGCACCATTTTACGATTTAAGAGCAACAAATTTAAGCGATCCTATAAATATGATTTACAAAGCTCAGGTAGTTCAAAATTCCGGAGTTGATTGGAAAAAAGTAAAGCTAACGCTGTCTAGTGGTAATCCAAATCAAAATAATCAGCAACCAAGTTTGAATACTTGGTTTTTAAAATATCAGGAACAGGAAGATCTTAATTATTATAGAGGAAATCCTTATGAAAAAGATAAAAGTCCTATTCAATCATTACAAGGGAAAGTTGGAGGGTTAAAACTAGAAAATAATTCTCAACAATTTGATACTTTACCAAATGGAAGAATAATAGCAAGAGATAATGGTTCTAGAATTGTTTTAAGAGGAAGTCGTTCAATAACTGGAGATAGTAAAGCATTAATTGTTATTGATAATCAGATTTCTACTGCAGAAATAATGGGTAAACTTCCTCAAGAAACTATTAAAAGTGTCAATGTTTTAAAAGGCTCACAAGCAACTGCTCTATATGGTGAACAAGGAGCGAATGGAGTTATTGTTGTTACGACCAAACAAATGGATGACTATACTGCAATTAACGAAAACCAGCTCAACGTGTCTTTTGATATTGATATTCCTTATGATATTTTATCAAATGGAAAAATTCACAGTGTTGCACTTAAAGAAATTAAACTTCCTGCAAATTATAAATATTTTGCGGCACCAAAAGCAGATAAAGATGCTTTTCTGATAGCTGAAATTAATGATTATTCAAAATTTAATTTACTTTCAGGCGAAGCCAATATAATTTTCGAAAATATGTATGTGGGTAAAACCTATATCAATCCAAATCAAACTACAGATACCTTGAGTTTGAGCATGGGAAGAGATAAAAAAATATCTGTCAAAAGAGAAAAAATTGTAGATAAATCGGGTACAAAATTCCTTTCATCTTATAAAGAACAAACGTTTACGTATGATATTTCAATCCGAAATAATAAAAAAGAAGCCATTCAAATGATGTTGAAAGATCAGTATCCGCTGAGTTCAGATAAAGAAATTTCAATAGAATTATTAGACGATGGTAAGGCGAAAGTAAATACAGAAACTGGAATTTTAAGTTGGAATTTAAATATAGCTCCAAACGAAACTAAGAAAATCAGAATTAGTTATAAGGTAAAATATCCTAAAGATAAAGTTATCGATAATTTATAGTGAACGACTTAAATTTCGTTTTTATTATAGATTTCTCGATTGGTTATTAGAATGGTAAGCAATAAATCAAAAATTATATAAAAAAATAGAGTTTTAGTATTGATTTTTCAAAATAGAAAAATTATCTTTGCACCGTGAAAAAACGTTAAGTTTTTTTATTTGTAATACGCTATTTAATAAATACATAAGCAATGTCAAAAGCAATAGGAAAAGTTTCTCAAATTATCGGACCAGTAGTAGATGTAGTTTTTAACAGTAAAGAAGCTGAATTACCAAAAATTTACGATTCGTTAGAAATCATAAAAAAAGATGGTACTAAGCTAATTTTAGAAGTACAATCACATGTTGGAGAAGATACAGTTCGAACAATTTCGATGGATTCTACTGATGGATTAGCTCGTGGAGTTGATGTTTTAGCAACTGGAAATCCAATCCAAATGCCTATTGGTGCTGATGTTTATGGACGATTATTTAATGTAATAGGTGATGCAATTGACGGTCTTGGCGATTTGCCAAAAACTGGAGAAAATGGAATGTCTATTCACAGACAAGCACCACGTTTTGAAGATCTATCAACATCATCAGAAGTACTTTTTACAGGTATTAAAGTAATCGATTTGATCGAACCTTATTCTAAAGGAGGTAAAATTGGACTATTTGGTGGCGCTGGAGTTGGAAAAACAGTACTAATTCAGGAGTTAATTAATAATATCGCTAAAGGTCACGGTGGACTTTCTGTTTTCGCTGGCGTAGGAGAACGAACACGTGAAGGTAACGATTTACTTCGTGAAATGTTAGAATCTGGAATTATAAAATATGGCGACGATTTCATGCACTCTATGGAAAATGGAGGTTGGGATTTGAGCAAAGTGGATATGCCAGGAATGAGAGAATCAAAAGCTACCTTCGTTTTCGGACAAATGAATGAGCCACCAGGAGCAAGAGCAAGAGTTGCACTTTCTGGACTTTCTATTGCTGAATATTTCCGTGATGGCGCAGGTTCAGATCAGGGTAAAGATGTGCTTTTCTTCGTCGATAATATTTTCCGTTTCACGCAAGCAGGGTCAGAAGTTTCGGCACTTTTAGGTCGTATGCCGTCTGCGGTAGGATACCAGCCAACTTTAGCAACCGAAATGGGTGCCATGCAAGAGCGAATTACATCAACTAAAAAAGGATCAATTACTTCTGTACAAGCAGTTTATGTTCCTGCAGATGATTTAACCGATCCAGCACCGGCAACAACTTTTGCTCACCTTGATGCAACAACAGTATTATCTCGTAAAATTGCCGAATTAGGAATTTATCCTGCAGTAGATCCACTAGATTCTACTTCAAGAATTTTAACTCCGGAAATTTTAGGAAAAGATCATTACGATTGTGCTCAAAGAGTTAAAGAAATTTTACAAAAATACAAGCAACTGCAAGATATTATTGCGATTTTAGGAATGGAAGAATTGTCTGAAGATGATAAACTTGCAGTATCTAGAGCAAGACGTGTACAACGTTTCTTGTCACAACCTTTCCACGTAGCAGAACAATTTACCGGTTTGAAAGGTGTTTTAGTTGATATTAAAGATACCATCAAAGGTTTTAACATGATTATTGATGGCGAACTAGATCATTTACCAGAAGCAGCATTTAATCTGAAAGGTTCTATTGAAGATGCCATCGAAGCTGGACAAAAAATGTTAGCAGAAGCATAATCTAGTGTTCAGTATTCAGTGTTCAGTATTCAGTACTGAGACTGTAAACGGAGACTGTAAACTAAAAAATTATGACATTAGAAATAGTATCACCAGAATCAGTTTTATTTAAAGGCGAAGTTTCATCTGTAACGCTTCCAGGAGTTGATGGTTCATTTCAAATTTTGAACAATCATGCACCAATAGTTTCGATATTAAAACAAGGATTAGTAAAAGTTACAACTTCCAATTTTGTTTTGAATAAAGAAGTAGAAAATAAATTTGTGAAAGTAAACGATCAGAATTTTACTTTACAAATTGCATCGGGAACAATTGAAATGAAAGACAATAAAGTTATTGTTTTAGCCGATTAATATTTTTAATAAATACAGTTAAAAGCCAAGCATTTTTGTTTGGTTTTTTTTATTTACTTTTTTAACGATTTAACAACTAATGACGCTAGTATATAAGCTTCCAATGCTAAACCAGAAATAAGTAGGTATTTTGATATTGTTTCGTTCCCATTAATTTTTATCAATACGCCAATCAGTACGAGTGCCATTCCTAAAACTAAAAATAGTATTTCTTTTTTCATTTACATTACTTTTTATATTCCATAATATCACTTGGTTGACATTCTAAAATTTTACAGATTAACTCTAAAGTGGATAGTCGAATAGCTTTTGCTTTACCAGTTTTCAATATAGATAAATTTGCTGTAGTTATTCCAATACGCTCAGCCAATTCATTGGAGCGCATTTTTCTTTTTGCGAGCATCACATCTAAATTTATTATTATTGGCATATTATATTGTTAATTCATTTTCTTCTTTTATATTCTTAGAAATAGTAAAAACTTCGCTCAAAACCATAAAGAAAAGTCCTAAACTTGAGGTAAATAGAAAAGAACTAAAACCACTGCCGAATTCAATTGATACAACTTTATTTTTATAAATAAATGGATATAAAAAAAGTGCTGTAGAACTCAGTATTGATGCAATCAAGAAACATTTTCCAATATTGTTTAAAAGTAAAATTATTACATTATCAAAAATAATTCTCTTTTGAAATAAAGATAATACCTTTCTGAACAAATAGATTCCATAGGCAAAAATTAAAAAAGAAATAACTACGACTGTTAAAATTAATTTTGTTTCGATTGAGTCAACTTTAATTAATACTCCATTTATTTTTATTGGAATGTCAACTACTTCTTTAGAAAGAAACATAAATGGAATAAAAAATAGCATTCCAACAACCGCAATAATTGAAAAAAACCAAAATAAATCAATCAAGGTTTTTAAGATTTGTAATTTTCTCATATCTCATATAATTAATTTGGATACAAATATATGATAATTATTGTAAAACAATAATAAAACATCAAAAAACAACTATTTTTAATTAAATAAAATCCAAAATAGATTTTTTATCTTTACAAACTATGATGTATTTCCCAAAATTTTTAGCAAGTAAATTAAATCAACGTAAAGAAGATAATGCTTTACGAAGTTTATCATTATCAAATAGTTTAATTGATTTTTCATCCAATGATTATCTTGGTTTTGCAAAATCGAAAGTTATTTTTGATAAAACTCATCAGTATCTTCTTGATAAAAATCTAAAAATAAATGGCGCAACAGGTTCGCGATTACTTTCGGGCAATCATGAACTGTATTTAGAAACCGAAAATTTTATTGCTAGTTTTCATCAATCAGAAACAGCCTTGATTTTTAACTCAGGATACGATGCTAATATTGGATTTTTTAGTTGTATTCCGCAACGCAACGATATCATCTTGTTTGACGAATTGTGCCACGCTTCAATACGTGACGGAATTAAAATGAGTAATGCAAAATCGTATAAATTTCAGCATAACGACTCGGAAGATTTAGAAAAACTTTTAAATCTTTATAATGCTGAGCGCAGTCGAGGCAACTCTAAAAACGAAATTTATATAGTTACCGAATCTGTTTTTTCAATGGATGGCGATTCACCAAATATGCAGGAATTGGTAAATTTATCCGAAAAATATAATTGTTATTTAGTTGTAGATGAAGCACATGCTTTAGGTGTTTTTGGCTCGAATGGTGAGGGATTTATTAAACAATTACAATTACAAGATAGAATTTTTGCTCGTATTATGACGTTTGGAAAAGGACTTGGTTGTCATGGCGCAACAATTTTAGGAAGTTCTGATTTACGCAATTATCTAGTTAATTTTTCAAGAAGTTTTATCTATACAACTGGACTTTCGCCACATTCGGTTGCGACAATTTTAGTTGCATATCGCGAGTTAGAAAATGGAAAAGAATCGATTCAAAAACTAAATCATAACATTCTATTTTTTAATCAACAAATTTCACAATTGAGTTTAAAACCACTTTTCGTAAGCGGAAAAGCTGCAATACAATCGGTTATTTTTTCTGGAAATGATAAAGTAAAATCGATTTCAAATGAGTTTCAAAAAAAAGGTTTTGATGTAAAACCAATTTTGTCACCAACAGTGCCTGAAGGTCAAGAGCGATTGAGATTTTGTCTGCACAGTTATAATTCCGAAGAGGAAATATCAGAAGTGTTAAATTTGCTTGCTAAATTCATTTTCAAATCATAATATTTAAATTAAATGAAATTATTTATAACAGGAATTGGAACAGATGTAGGTAAAACTATTGCATCAGCAATTATTACTCAAGCTTTAGAAGCAGATTATTGGAAACCAATTCAAGCGGGTGATTTAGAGGATTCGGACAGTCATAAAATTGAACGATATATTAGTAACGATTGTCATCCTGAGCGGTGTCGAAGAACAGTAATTCATGAAAATAGTTACAAACTTAACACTCCAGCAAGTCCACATTTTGCTGCGGAAATCGATGGAATAACAATAGATTTAAAGAAAATATTGGAACCAAAAACAAAAAATCACCTCGTTATAGAAGGTGCTGGAGGTATTTTAGTTCCATTAAATGATTCCGATTGCATTATAGATTTAATAAAACCAGATTATAAAGTAATTGTAATTTCACGTCATTATCTTGGCAGTATAAATCATACTTTATTATCATTTGAAGCATTAAAAAGCAGAAAAATTGAGCTTGCTGGGATCATTTTCTCAGGCGACGAAAACAAAGCAACCGAAGAAATAATCCTCAATAAAACTAAAGTAAAATTCATAGGAAGAATCGATAATGAACCGTATTTCGACCAAAATGTGATTCAGTTTTACGCTGATTTATTTCGAGAGAATCTGCTAAATTTATAACAAAAAAATACCGCCAGAATTAAGCGGTATTTTAGTTTCTTGAAAATAGGATGCTATTTATTTTGGTAAAGGGATGCTCACAAAATACATTTTATCAGCTCCATACATTCTAGCGAAAAGTAGTTTGTTACTATCGTTAAAGTAAGCAATCAATTGATTAACAATTTTGTAAGAATAATCATTATTGAAATTGTAATTTAAGTTTACAGGTGTAATTTCAAATTTACTGTTAGGGTTTATTTTATTAAAGCCGTAATAGTAATTATTATTTTTATAATATAAACCAGTATTTACAAAGTAATTTCCTTTAATGTTTAACAACCCAAACGAATGATAAAAATCGGCTTCAGTATCATTGTTTATTGGTAGTTTGATGTTTTGTTTTAATTCACCGTCTATAGAAAAAACTAATAAATTTGCCGGGCCAAAATTATATTTAGGATCAGTAAAAGTAGAATTAGGGAAATCTACACTTGGTTTTGTTCCCGATTGAAATTTACCTTCAACAAATAAGTGAATTTCATTATTTTGTATAAAAACATTTCTAAAGTTCACTTCTTTAATGTCTTTAGTCATATTAAAGTCCTCGATGGCATTGTTTTTAAGCATTTTTCCTTGTCCTAAATCATAGAACATAATGCTTCCAAAATCACCTCTTCTAATGCCTTTGTCGTGATAATTAACAGCAATTAAATAGTCTTGATTTCCAATTGAAATTGCTAGTGGTTTGAATACTTTAGTGTTTTCATCAAATCTTTTTACTTCTTGTCCTTGACCATCAATTACCGAAAGATAATTGGTTTCTTTATAACTTCTAGGCGATCTTAAAAAAATGATTTTAGAAGAATTAGTTGTTATTTTTTCGGAGGTATAAAACTCATCTGCAAACGAAACTGTTTTTTTCCAAATAACGTCTAATGTTTTTGAATCTAACAACATACAATCGCTTTCTTCAGGTTCTTTTTTGGTGTTGTATTTTTGATAAACTAAACCAAAATATTGTCCGTTTTCAGATTTTGAAACATTGAATGAACCAGATTTACTTAATGATATAATTGGATAAGATACAACTACTGTTGAAGTAAATTTACTTGTGTTTTTATCGAAAATATACTTGTAAAGTTCTGTTTTACTAGTTTTATTAGAATAAGACTCTATAAATACAACTAATTTGTCATTGCTTAATTCATAAGCGCCTAGATAATTATGTAGTGTAAAGATATTTATAGCAAAATTTTGTTCAAAAGTATCCACTAGCTGATTTTTTTGATCAAATTTTCTAATAACAATATGGTGATCGGCTAATATACCATCTCTATTTTTAACAGTAAACAAATAGTGATTGTAATTGTCTTTTAAAACTAATTGCGGGTCTTTTTCAAATTTAGTATCGAAGTCAAATTTCTCTCCAATAACAACAGGATTTTGTGCCGACAGCAAAGAAAATGCCATCAAAAAAAACAGATTTACTAATTTCAGTTTCATATTTTATGTTTTTTAAAGAAGATGTATTACTTAGACTTATAAATTAGGTTTTCAAGTTGCTTCAATTCATTTTCTTCATCATAAGATAATTTCATATAAATCATGTTTTCTTGCATGTCGTTCAATTGCTTTTCTGCTTCTACTTTATTATTCAAAGCTAAGTTCAATCGCATTAAATTAAAATAAACCATTTGCGCAATTTTAGCATTAAAATCCGATTTTTTATCCTTGTAATCTATTTGTTTTAAAGTTGCTTTCCAAATGTCAATCCCTTTTTGCATTCCTGTTATTGCAGCAGCGGTCATTGCTGGATTTTCTGGATTCAATTTTCTTAAGTTGGTAGAAACATAAATGTCAGCTTTTTCTAAATCGTCATATTTGCCACCTTTGTTTTTAACGCTCAAAAGTCTTACCGAAGTTTTTAATACTTGGTAACCAAAATTATCATTCAAATATTGGTTTACTGTTGCAATTACATCATTTAGAAAGTTTTTCTCACTCAAAGGTTTGTTTATATTATTGCTTGGAGAAGAAGAAACAAACTTAAAGTCTTGGAAAAAAGTTGTATTTACTTTTTCAATACCATTAACTTTTACAATTAATTTTGTTGGTTGGTTTGCAAATGTTTGTCCTGCATTATCTTGAAATTTTAATTTCTGAATGTCCAACATTACATCTACATAACTGCCTTCGCGAACAAAACCGTTAATGTTAATTTGAGTTGAAAGAACATTGTTGTTAACAATAATATAGTCGTTTAAATTTGGATTACTATATACTGGTTTTGCAGGTTTGTAATACACTGGTTTTGTTGGCGTAACTAATCTTGGGTTTTTCCCTTGGTCAGTCATTGTTAAACGCTCTAACATAGATAATTTTTTGAATTCAGCCGATTCTAATTCAAATTTTGCTTTTGAATTAGCAACTTCTGCATCGTAGTCGCTTAGTTTTTTTTGAAATTCAGTTTCGCTATTTGCTACCGTTTTATCATAGTTTTTAAGTTCTTCATCAAAATCTTTTTTGGATTGAGCAATGACATCGTCAGCTGTCAAGTTGTATGGAGAAGTAACCGTTACTTTAAATTGTCTGTGAGATTCTTCCGTTGGTGTTTTTGGTGTTTTTAATATTTGATATTCAACGTTTTCACCTGATATATTCTGTGCTTGAATTGCGTTTGATGTTAAAAGCACTAAAATCACTAAAAATGAGTAATTTAATTTCATAAAGTATTTGTTTTTAAATTTTTACAAATGTATCAAATAAATTATTTTTAATGAACATTATATCACATTAGTGAAAATTATATGCATTATTTTTGCAAAAAAAATACTGTAAATATTTATATACGACTAATGAATCTTTCAGAAAGAGACTTAATTTACAACTGGCACCCATACACACAACACAAAACTGCAACTGCTTTTCCAGCAATAGTAAAGGCAAAAGGCGTTTACTTGTGGGACGAAAATGGTAAAGAATATATTGATGCGATTGCATCATGGTGGGTAAACCCGTTTGGACATTCAAATACAGTTATTGCAAAAGCAATTTACAAACAGTTACTTACTTTAGAACACGTTCTTTTTGGTGGTTTTACTCACAAACCAGCTGTTTTACTGGCAGAAAAATTAATGGAAATTTTACCATCAAATCAGAAGAAAATCTTCTATTCTGATAATGGTTCGACAGCGGTAGAAGTCGCAATTAAAGTTGCTTTTCAATATTTTTACAATAAGGGAATTAAGAAATCTAAAATTATTGCATTTGAAGATGCCTTTCATGGCGATACATTTGGAGCAATGGCTGCAAGCGGCATTTCATTTTTTACCGAAGCGTTTCAGGGTTCACTTCTCGAAGTTGTTCGCATTCCCGTTCCTGTTTCGGGCAAAGAAAATGAGAGTATAAACGCATTAAAAAACTTAGTAAAAACGGGCGAATTTGCATCTTTTATTTTTGAACCCTTAGTTCAAGGTGCAGCAGGAATGGTAATGTATGATGCCAAATATCTTGACCAAATGATTGCAATTTGCAAACAAAATAACGTTTTTACTATTGCTGACGAAGTCATGACAGGTTTCGGAAAAACAGGAAAAACTTTTGCTACCGACTATTTGCAAAATAAACCCGACATGATGTGTTTGTCCAAAGCGTTAACAGGTGGCACAATTCCAATGGCAATCACCACTTTTACTCAAGAAATTTTTCACGGATTTTTTGATGACGATGTAAACAAAGCACTTTTTCACGGACACACTTTTACTGCAAACCCAACAGGATGTGCGGCTGCAATTGCAAGTATCAGTTTGTTACAAACTCCTAAAATTCAGACTAATATCCAAACCATCAATAAGCAACACTTAGCGTTTCAAGAAAAAATAAAACATCATCCTAAAGTCGCCACTACAAGGGTTTTAGGAGTTATTTTTGCCTTAGAAATTAAAGTCGAAACACAGCAAAGTTACTACGGAAGCTTGCGCAACAAAATGTACAATTTTTTTATTGAAAACGGAATTTTATTGCGTCCCGTTGGAAATATAATTTACATTTTGCCACCTTACATTATCACTAAAAAACAATTGCAAAAAGTATATTTTACTATCGAAAAAGCACTGGAAATAGTCTAAATTTGTGACCTTTGTAGCGAATGGCTCGGGATTTTTCGACCAATCATTTTCCCGCTTTCGTTTCAATCTGTTGCTTTTTTAAAAATAAAAAGCAACAGGATTTTCACTCTATCGGGGCTAAAATATAAATAATAACACCACTTGAAAACAAAAATAGCAATAACCGCAATCGCATCAATCTCTCCATTAGGAAATAATCCTGCTGAAATTTGGTCAAATTATTGCATACCAAAAACTTTAATCAAACAACAACAAATTGGCGATCAAAACGTTCCCGTAGCACAAATTCCAGCTTATTTAAAATCTGAAATCGAAATTCTAAAAAACTCAGATTCAAAATATAAATCGCTAGATAATTCAGTTTTATTTGCCATCTATAGTTCCCGACAAGCCATACAAAATGCGGGTTGGAATGCTACCGATAATTTCGGAATTAATATAGGTTCTTCTCGTGGAGCCACAGAATTATTTGAAAACCATCACGAGGAATTTCTTAAAACAGGCAAAACACCAACTTTAACTTCTCCAAATACTACGCTGGGAAATATTTCAACTTGGGTTGCCCACGATTTGAAAACACAAGGACCAGAAATTTCACATTCCATAACTTGTTCAACAGCTTTGCATGCTTTGCTTAACGGAATTGCTTGGTTACAATCGGGTATGGCATCAAAATTTTTAGTTGGTGGAAGCGAGGCACCACTCACGCCATTTACAATTGCTCAAATGCAAGCTTTAAAAATATATTCAAAATTAATTGATGATTTCCCTTGTCGTGCTTTCGATTTAAATAAAAAATCAAATTCCATGGTTCTTGGTGAAGGTGCATCGATGGCTTGTTTAGAAATTGGAGAAAATCAAAACGCACTTTGTTACATCGAAGGAATAGGATATGCAACTGACACATTAGAACATAATATTTCTATTTCAGATGAAGCACTGTGTTTTCAAAAATCAATGAAAATGGCTCT
>JACMPO010000062.1 GCA_014377455.1 Flavobacterium sp. | reverse complement strand
TAGTACACTATTTTATATAGAAACTGAATTTATGACTTCAATAGTACACTATTTTATCTATAAACTGAATTTTTGACTTGAATAGTATGCTACCGGAACTAGAATTTTGATTTCTAAATATAAAAATCCTCTCAAAGTTTAGTTTTGAGTCGGCTTTTTAACTCCCACTAACTTAAACTCTAAGTCAAATTCATTTTTTATAGCTTGATCGCCCAGGTTGTCAAAGAAACTTTTAGAACCATATTGCACTCCAAAAGCGGTTCTATCGAGCATTAATTTGCCAGAAAAAGTTTCGCCTTCTAGTGTCATTATTAAAGTTATTGGTTTTGTAGTTTTTTTGATGGTAAGATTGCCGGTAACTTCTAGTTCATTATTTTTTAAAATTTTACTTTTCGATATTTTCAACGTTGCTGTTGGGTATTTACTTATTTCAAAAAAGTCTTTACTTTTTAGATGTTCTACCAGTGAACTTTGCGAATGATTTATCGATTTTAAATCGATAACAATTGTTCCAGAAGCTATTTTATCATCAACAATTGTGAAAGTTCCTGATTTTAAATTCACACTTCCAGACAAACTATAATTTCCTACTTCGCCATAACCAGTCCATTTAATCGAACTCGTTTTAGTATCAAAATTTAGGGTTTTGTTTTCTGCTACAAGCTTAGCTTCTGTTTCTATCAATGCGGTTCCTTTAAACAGTTTGCCTGCTTTGTTTTTAGCAATATAAAACCACATAGCATCGCCAGAAACTAGTTTTTCTAATTTTCTCCAACTTGCTGGATCAGTATAGGTAACTCCTTTTTTTAGTATTCCACCTTTGCAATTGTAGGTTGCAGCAAACATTTTGGCGTCATAAGTAACTCTTAAATACCAACCTTAATCGGTGTAAACATAACTTCCATATTCTACAATTTGTAAATCTTCTTTTGCAGCTTGTACCGATGTGTCGTGTTTCCAAACATACATTCCGTCTTCTAAAGTGGCATACGTTGGATTTGGAAAATGCGAACCTACAATGCCATAATCAATTCCTCTCAACTTCTCTGGTAACAATCGGTTAGGTTCTTCAGCCTGTTTTTTGGCACTGCTATGTGTTGGGTTTGCGATGAAACTGCACAAAGAAATAAATAGTAATCCTAAGCTAATAAATTTTAAATTTGTTTTCATATTTCTTGAATTTTTACAATTAATAATGAAGCAAATTTAGGGTTGTACTATTTCCTGTAAAACTAGAAATCGGTCAACTGACGTATCTTTCGGTAAATAGAAAAAGTCATTCACCGAAAGAATTGTTGCCCTACCGAAAAGTATTATTTCTACATAAATTAAATAATGAAATTGCGTCACAATTCAGTTTCATTAACTTTTAAAATTAAAATTATGTCTAAAATAAGTATCACAATAATAGTAGTTGTTTTTTCTGTTTTCAACATAAATGCACAATCAAATAGTCTTTCAGACAGAATAAATGCTGTCGAAAACGGATTGATACCTTTTGTACCAATTAAAAATTTCAAAACTTGGACAATTGCCGAACGAATGAAATTTTATAATGTAAAAGGTGTAAGCATTGCCGTTATTAAAAATTATAAAATAGATTGGGCTAAAGGTTATGGGTTAGCCGATACTTTAAAAAATGAAAAAGTCACCACACAAACTATGTTTTCTGCCGGTTCTATTAGTAAATTGGTAATGGCTGTTGGTGCTTTAAAATTGGTTCAAGACAATAAATTACAACTTGATTTACCTATTAACGATTATTTAAAATCTTGGAAAATTAAAGAAAACGAATGGTCTAAAACCAAACCGTTAACGTTACGAATGTTGTTAAGCCACACAGCAGGCGCTTCGCAATCGTCTTATTTTGGCTTTACGCCAGATAAAAAACCGTTGCCAACAATTGTTGAAATTTTAAACGGCGAACCTATTTCTGAATCTCGTGGTGTGGTTGTAAATAGTGAACCGGGAAAAGAATTTAGATATTCTGGTGGCGGAAGTATGATTGCGCAAATGGCAATTATGGATGTATCTAATGCTAGTTTTAATGATTTTTGTACGGCTGAAATTTTTAAAAAGTTAGGATTAAAAAATACCACTTTTGAACAACCGTTGTCAGAAAAATTTTCAAAAAAAGCTTCTTGGGCATATTCTGATGCTTCTTGGTTTAAAGGAATGCCTTATGTTTATCCGCAACAAGCTGCAGCAGGTTTATACACAAGCCCAAGCGATTTAGCCAAGATTTTTATTGAAATTCAGCAAGCGCTTTTGGGTAAAGGAAAAATTTTAAATCAAACTTTAGCCACACAAATGATGCAACCACAAGCTAAAGTTTCTGATGGAAGTTATAAGGAAGAAATTGGTGTTGGACCGTTTTTATTTCAACGCACAGATAATGATTTAGAAGCTGGAAAATATTTTGAATTTACTGGAGTTAATGCTGGATTTCTAGCTTATGGAATGGCAAGCATTGAAGGTGGAAATGGTGTAGTTATCATGCTTAATTCTGGTGATGATGTAAACGGAATAGGAAAAGAACTAAGACGAGCTGTTGCAAAAGCATACCATTGGAAAAACTTTTTACCAGATGAAATTAATCCAATAAATGTAGATAAAAATCTATTGCAAGAAATGGCTGGTCGTTATAGAAGTGGTGCTGATGAAGTAATTACCATGAAAGTTGAAAACAATTATTTGGTAGAAAGTTTTAACAATGGTAATCCAATTTATTGTTTTCCTGTTGCCAAAGACACTATCGTTTTTACAGATTATAATATTAAAGGTTTTTTTAATAGAGATGCAAATGGCAAAATAATTTCGCTTCAAAATAGTTATCAAAAAGAAGGAATGCCAAAGATGAAAGACGATGAATTTGCGCCATCTGAATATTTAAAATTAAAAAAATATGATCTTGCCAAAGAAGGATTTAGAAAAATGAATATGAATGAATCTCAAATTACTTATTTGGCTTACAATATGATGAATTATAAAAAAGCAGATATGATGGCTGTAAAAACTATTTTGGATTTGGCATTAGAACAATATCCTAATTCTTCGATCGTTTTTACTCGTATTGGCGATTATTATTTGAAAATAAATGACAAACAAATGGCACTTTCCAATTATAAAAAAGCACTAACTTTAGAACCAGAAAACAAAGATATTACCGCAATTGTAAATCAATTATCAAAAGAATGAAAGAAGTAATTTCTCTTAAAAAAAGAATTTTTATTGGGTTTATATTCTACTTCATTTTTGGAACTATGTATTGGCTAGCGAACTCGTTGCAAACAGAATTTAAGTTTAATATGTGGAAAGAAGCCTTGGTAGATTATTCTTTAAAAGGTGTTTTAACAATTCCGATTTGGTATTTACTATTTGTAGTTTTAAAAAATAAATCGTTATCATTTAGATTAAAAATTCATTTGATAACTTGTCCGTTATATGTGTTTCTTTGGTTTCATATGTTTCGATTTTTTGCAGTTCTGTTAGGTTTATTTTATTTAAAAGGAACAGGAAAAGTTTGGGACATTTATATTCCAACATTATTTTACTTTTTACAATTCGGATTTTTTCATGCGTATGAATATTGGCAGAATTTTCAGTTGCAAACCATCAAAGAAAACGAACTGAAAGAAGTAGCAAGAGTTGCACAAATAAACAATTTCAAAGCGCAATTGCAACCTCATTTTTTGTTCAATACTTTAAATTCTATCAACGCTACACTTACAAGTGATAATGAACCAGCACGAGAATTAATCGCAAAATTATCAGATACTTTTCGTTATGCTGCTAAAATTTCTGATAAAGAATTGATTCCGCTTTACGAGGAAATTCAGTTTATAAAAACCTGTTTAGAATTGGAGCAAGCCAGATTTAGCGATAGATTGCAAGTAATTTATAATGTTGATGAAACATTGATAAATAATTTAGTGCCGCCAATGATTTTGCAACCTATTGTAGAAAACGCCATTAAACACGGCATTGCAAAAAGTATTGATGGTGGAACAATTACAATTTCTGTAAAAGAAGTTTTTAATAAAATATATTTTGAAATTTCTGATACTGGATTTGGATTGACTGATACTGATTTAAATAGTACTGGAATTGGATTGAGTAATACTAAAAAGCGTCTGAAAATACTATATAATGAATCGTTGACTATTAGTGAAAACAATCCAAAAGGAGCCAAAGTAGTTTTTAATATTCCAATTCAAAAATAAATATCAGATACTGAAAT
>JACMPO010000061.1 GCA_014377455.1 Flavobacterium sp. | reverse complement strand
CCATTATTTTTTGTTTTTAAGTTTCTACTTTGTAAAAGTATTATCTTAATTTTTATTTTCGGTTTATTTTCAGTTTTTTTGCGCACCGATCGGCTAGCATCTAACGCTTTTGGTCATGGCGTTGTGGAGGATTAGATGCACTAAACTGTCTGCCGCGCAATGTTTATGAAAGTCTTTAACTTTTATAATTAAAACAGCTCCTATTTTTCTTGTCTTTGTGGGCACGGATTATAAATCCGCACTATCCGTTGTCGAACATATTCGAGCGGTATGGTCTCGTTCTGAAAACGAGAACCACATATAGGAGCGAGAGCCTTAAGATTAATAAAAGATATACTATGACATAAAAGAGAATTCAATTCGTGCCATTATTGAAAAAGTTAGAACAACTTTTTCAATAATGCCTTCGGCGGACAAAAAGTTGTTGCCAACTTTTCCAACAAGCCGTTGGAACAGAATTTTATACTCAAAAAAAACCGACATATAACCCTCTCAAAAGTTGTTAATAACTTAATGGTGCTTTACATAGGAACTGCTGTTGTGTGTTCTCCCTTATTTTCGGTAGCATCATTTTATTATTTTTAATGCCTTTCGTTTGTCTGATTTGCTTTTTTCCAATTATCTCTTTCTGATTTTGGAACGATTAAATTAAAAGTTATTAGGAAAGAGAAAAATCCTATAGATGCACACCAACCAAGTTTTATCATTAAAATTTGGTATCTACTCTTTACATAAAATTCTCTTCTTGCAAGAAAAAAATTGGAAACATTCCAAGTTATTACAATAGCTAAAATTGATACTGCAAATGCTAATAAAAATCCAAATACTGCCATATTAATTTGCGTTTATAAATTCATTAAAAGGGATGTCAACTTCCTCTATTGTTGTTAAAATATCTCTTGTTATAGGTGCGATTGTTGAAGTCCTATTTGCGTGTTTTTCAAATGTCTTTTCAAAAATATTTCTTGCTAATCTTGCGTTACCAAATTTGTCGTCTTTTGTAGAGCAAAGATTTTCAAATAAATTATTTAATCTTTTTTGAGCCTCTTCTTTTAAAATAAATCCAGATTTGTCTGCAATACGTTTATATATTTCGGTTAATTCTGTTGAATTATAATCGTTGAAATGAAAATATCTATTAAAACGAGATTTGAGTCCGGGATTTGAATTTATGAAATGATTCATTTCGGTTTCATATCCAGCAACTATAATTATTAAATTTTCTCGCGAATCTTCCATTCGTTTTAGCAAAATATCAATTGCTTCTTGACCATAATCATTGTCGGAATTTCCTCTTTTTAGCGTATATGCTTCGTCAATAAATAGAATTCCATTTTTTGCTTTATTGATTATTTCGTCTGTTTTTATTGCGGTTTGCCCAACATAACCAGCAACTAAACCACTTCTGTCGGTTTCGACAAAATTGTTTTCTGGTAATAGTTCTAATGAATGATAAATATTAGATAAAATTCTTGCAATAGTTGTTTTCCCAGTTCCTGGCGGACCAATAAAAACTGAATGTAATGATAATTTTTGTTCAGGTAATCCTTCTTTGCTTCTTAATTTATTAACGTTTATAATGTTTATTAGTGAAAGAATATCATCCTTGATATTTTCCATACCAACAAGATTATTTAATTCTTTAAGTATGGAATTTAATTCTGTTTTTGAAAATCCGTTTGTTTGTAAAGTTTTTGTTTCATTTATTGCTTTTGAAAATGTTGTTGAAAGAAATTTTAAAGTTTTAGTTTCGTATTCTGTTACTATTCCATCTGCTTTTACAATAATTTCTGCAAATTCATAAAATGCTTTTTTCATTTTATCTTGATTGTCAAAAGTCAAATTATTTATAGAATTTAAAACAAAATTCTCAAATGAAATTTCATTATTTTGAAAACCATCTTTTTCTAATTCAAATATTTTTTCAGCGAACGAAATTCGTTGACTTTCAGAAAAAGTTTTATGTTTTTCTAAAACGTCCAAATAATGAAAGGGTTCGTAAAAGACCATTGAAGCAAGACCAAAACTGTAACAATCATAAATAGAATAACTTTCTTGATTACTTGATAGCACTATTGTTTTTAACAAATCATTTTTAAGTTCAATCCTTTGTTCTTTATTTAAATTTTTTAAAATAGGCTCTATTTGCTTTGAAACTGGCGAGATGTTTTTTAATATTACATCGAAATTTTCCAAAATATCTCCGCTTTCAGTATCATCTTCAACATATTCTTTGAACAAATCTAATAATTCTGCTTTGTTTGATAATTTTGCGATCTTAAATGCAGTTGTTCCATTATTGTTTGATAAATCAATTTCTGCGCCTTTGCTAATGATGAACTTTGCTAAAGCTGTATGTCCGAATTTACAAGCAATCATTAATGCTGTTGTTCCTTCATCATCAACTTCGTTGATGTTAAAACCGCTATTCAAGGCGTTTCTAAAAGCACTTATATTACCAGTTTCTGAAGCTAAAAACAATTCTGATTTCATAAAATTATGATTTAAAATATTCTTCTAACATTTCAAACTCTTTTAAAACGGCAAATTTTGTTGCTTTATGTTTGATTTTTTCTAATTTATCATCATCAACTTTAAATAGTTTTGATAATTTTGTAAAAGCAGTTATTTCTGTCTGATTGATTTGTCCGTCTTGCATTACACATTGCCAAGCAAACACTAAAGCTCTTAAATCTCCTCTAATTATTTTTATTTTTGGTGCTATTTCTTCAAGTGAAAAAGATCGCTTCAAATCTGCAATTAGTGAATTTTTTTCTTCTTGTTTTAGTTTAATATTGTTTAAAAATAAGTCTAGCAGTTTTGTTTCAGGTTCATCCATTGAACCGTCAGAATTGAACATATAAGATGCCACATATACGAAAGCAATTTGTCTTTTCTTTTTAGTGAAATAGTTCATTATTCGTTTAAAAAAATTGACTTTATAACTATGCTTTTTTGGGATTTCGTTAAAACAAATTATATTTTCATCGCCAACGATATAAAGTTGAAATTCTTTTTCTTCAAATGTATAATCAACAATTGTTACAGGAACTGTTTCAAATTTTGCGTGAATTCTTCCAAGTCTTTGATTATTTTCTATACTTGAAAGCATTTCATAACTTGTAATAAATTCTTTTGAATGTTTGTTTACTTTTAAAGCATTTTCTTTATTATCAAAAACAAAATTGTTTTTATTTTCCCATTCTATCAAATCATCATCAAATGAAATTTTATTTTTTGTTAGTGGAATGACGCTAACTAAATCTGAATATTCAGAATAGTTGAAATCTTTTAAAACTGTTTTGTATGAATTTGAATATTCTAAAAATGTTTGATAAAAACTAGTTCCGTCACATCTGCTACAAGTTACTTGACCATCTCCACCACATCCATAACACTTTGCAGTTCCTCTACAACTAGTGCAGGATTTTCTTCCAGAACCTGCACAAGATGAGCAAGCGATATTTTTATATTTGGTGTTACCATTTGCAAATTTACCATCCGAAACTTTTCTTTTTCCGCTTCCTCGACAACTTCCACAAGTATTATATCCTCTTGCATCGCAATTTTGGCATCTTCCAGTTCCGCTACATTTTGAACATTTTTGTGTTGGGTTGCAAGAATGAGTTTCTACAGTTGAAGTGATTATAAATTTATTCGTTTCAGATTGATTTTTTGGAAACGTTTCAGGTAGATCATAGTTTATTTCAAATATATCTCTTATTCCTTCGGAGTTATAATTATAAATTTTACCTGAATTTTGACCTTGAAATTCTTTTCGTTCCACAACTAGAAACTGTAAATTTGATTTTATTCCAATTTCATTTTTAATTTTCATGTTATCAATAAATGAACCTAAATGTTTTATTGCACCAAAAGTTTTGCAATTAGAATTTAGAAATTCAACAATATTATTTTCATCGTTAACGTGAATATTATTTAAGGTTGGAAGTGGTTTTGTGATAGTCATTTTACAATTGATTTTTTGTTAACTGATTTAATTCTTTTAATAAATTCGTAACTTCTTCATTTAATCTAAATTTATTTACCTTTTCTGAAATTTG
>JACMPO010000060.1 GCA_014377455.1 Flavobacterium sp. | reverse complement strand
AGAATTAATGAAACTCCAAGTAAAGGTGTTTTAATGTGGGGAGAAATGACTACAGCATATACACAACTTATGGAAGGTTTTGCAACAAATGCTGACATTACACGAGTGGGACATGTAAGTCATGGATTCTCTGGTAAAAGATTAATTGGTTATCCAGAAAGTCACGATAAAGAACGTTTGATGTATAGTGCCTTAACATATGGTAATAGTGGTGGTACAAGTCCAGTAGCAGGAAATTTAAATAATTCACTTTTCAGAATGTCAGCCATTGGTGCAACTAGTATTTTAGTTCCAGGTCCAAAAATGATTTGGCATTTTGCCGATTTAGGAATGAACAAATCTATTTATGATTGTAATGACGGGACGGTTAATGATGAATCAGCAACAGTACCTGGCGATTGTAAATTAAATACAAAACCGCAACCACAATGGGTTAACAATTGGCTAGGAATTACCGAACGAGCAAAAATTTATAATGATTGGGCAAAAATGATATATTTAAAAGAAAATAATCCAGTTTTTAATGGAAGTTACTCCATTAGCCCAAATGGAAATAATATTCGCCAACGTGTTTATGTTTATGATAATTCGTTACCAGCATCACAGCTTAAAAATGTAGTTATATTGGCAAATTTTTCAGTAGCATCTCAAAATATTACACCAGATTTTCCATATGCAGGAAATTGGGTAAACTTGATGGATAATACCACTATGAATGTAACAAATACTGCAAATTCAATTGCAGTAGAAGCTGGAGGATTTAGAATTTATGGAAACCAAGCAGCGCTAGGAAATGAGAATTTTTCAAAACTAAATTATATAACTTTATTTCCAAATCCAGCAACAAATAGCTTCAGTTTAAATAGTGCTATTTTAAAAGTTGAAATTTATTCGGTTACCGGACAACTAGTTAAATCATTTCAAAACGAGACTGAATCTTATCAATATTCCATATCTGATTTGAATCAAGGAATTTATCTCGTTAAAATAATTGATGTAAATTCTTCTGAAAAAACACTAAAATTAGTTAAACAATAACTTTTATAGTTTAATTTGTATTAATTTTAAAGACCTTTCTGTTAGAAGGGTCTTTTTTTTAGAACAAAAAAATTAGATTAACTACATTTGTGTAAGATGAGAAAAATAACACTGAAAAGAGAGATTATAAAAATACTGAAAATACTTGGAGTAATAACTGCCATAATATTAGTATTGCTTTTCATTTTACCTATTTTATTTCCTACAAAGTTATCTGAAGAAATTAAAAATTTTGCGAATCAAAAATTAAAAGGAAAAATAGAATTTAAAGAAGCAAAGTTATCTTTTTATAATCATTTCCCGTCGTTAACGGTTTCATTAACAGAGTTTTCCTTAAAAGGATCTAGACCATTTCAAAACCAAAAATTTATAGCATCAAAAGAAATAGCCTTTGGAATAAATTTGATGGATTTAATTTTTGAGAAAAGGGTAAATATAGATAGGATTTTTCTAACAGATGCCTTAATCAATATTAAAGTGAATGAAAAGGGGATTGCAAATTATAATGTATATAATTCCAACAGCAAATCAACCGATACAACTTCAACAGCACTCAAGCTTGACAACATTAAAATAGAAAATTCACATTTACTATATACTGATAAATCTGTAAAGGTATTTATTGATGCTAAAGGCTTTGATTATGAAGGTCAGGGTGATTTAAACAAATCGATTTTTGATCTTAAAACTGAGGCTAAAATAAAAGATTTTAATTTTATTTTTAGAAAAGAACAATATCTTAAAAATAAAAAAATAGATGCAAACTTAATTACTAAAATTAACACAAATTCACTAGCATTACTCTTTAAAGAAAATAATTTAATGGTAAATAAACTGCCTATAGATTTTGTTGGGCAACTATTATTTTTAAAAAATGGCTACGATTTAAATTTCAACGTTGCATCAACAAATAGCAAACTAGAAGATTTTTTTACGGCACTTCCTCCTAAATTTGTTACTTGGCTTGAAAAAACAAAAGTTGAAGGCACCACTAGTTTATCAATGACCTTAAAAGGAAAATACATCGTATCTGAAAATATAATGCCCGATCTACACTTTGGAATGAAAATTCGCAAAGGTTCAATTAAATACAATAAAGCTCCCGTTGCTGCAACAAATTTATTTTTGAATCTAGATGCAAAACTGCCGTCACTAAATAACGAGAAATTGCAAGTTAATGTTGATTCAATTTATTTCAACTTGGACAAAAATTATTTGAAAGCAAAAATTAAGACTGAGGGACTTTCAAAACCTACGATAGATTTAAAACTTTTATCAATTATAAATTTAGAACAATTAAACCGTACATTAGGATTTGAAAACATGGTTATTAAAGGTGGATTAAATGCAAATATAATTTCTAATGGTACTTATGATAATTCAAAAAATTTATTCCCAATTACTAAAGGGAAACTTTTGATTAATGATGGATATATTAAAACCAATTATTATCCAAATCCAATTACTAACATTAAACTTGATGCTACCGTTTTGGACTCTAAGGGTACGTTTAATGATTTAAAAATTGCAGTAAAACCAGCTTCATTACTATTCGAAGGAAATCCTGTTTATGTAAATGCCACTCTACAAAATTTACAAAATATCATTTATGACATTAAAGCTAAAGGAGAAGTAAATGTTGCTAGAATTTATAAAGTGTTTTCAAGGAAAGGACTGGAACTTAAAGGATATGTTAAAGCAGACTTAGCACTAAAAGGATCTCAATTAGATGCTTCAAGAGGAAATTATAAAAAATTAAACAATAGTGGTACTTTAATTTTGAAAAATATCGAAACAAAATCCGCTTATTTACCTAAACCTTTTTTAATAAAAGATGGGCTTTTTATTTTTAAACAAGATAAGATGAATTTCAAAAATTTCAAGGCAAAATACGGTTCTTCAGATTTTGTTATGAATGGGCATATGCAAAATGTAATTGATTTTGCACTGTCAAAAAATGGAGTTTTAAAGGGAAAGTTTGATGTAAACTCTAATTATTTCAATGTTGACGAACTGATGTCAAATTCTAAAACAACAAATTCCAATAATTCAAAACAATCCAGTAGTGTAATTATGGTACCACCTAATTACAATTTGAATTTACTTTTTAATGCAAAGAAAATTGTTTATGGAGATTTAAAACTAGAGAATTTAATAGGCAATTCTACAATCAATAAAGGTAAATTTAGTTTAACAAACTCAAGTTTTAATATTATTGGTTCTACAATAAATATGGATGTTAACTATGCAAATAAAAATGGAAACACAGCTAACTTTGATATGAATGTTAAGGCTAAAGATTTTGATATCAAAAGAGCCTATAATGAAATAAATATGTTCCAAAAAATGGTTACTGTTGCTAAAACTGCCGAAGGAATAATATCATTAGACTATAAAATCTCAGGGAAATTAAATAATTTAATGATGCCTATTTACCCATCTCTAGTTGGTGGTGGTACAGTTTCAGTTAAACAAGTTAAAATTAAAGGATTTAAAATGTTTGGCGCAGTTAGCAAAAAAACCAAGCGAGACGCGATGAATAGTCCTGATGTTTCCAATATAGATATCAACACAACTATTAAAAATAATATTATTAACATAGAGCGTTTTAGATTTAAAGTTGCAGGATTTCGACCAAAAATAGAAGGACAAACTAGTTTTGATGGACAATTAAGCATAAAAATGAGACTCGGTCTTCCACCTTTTGGAATTTTTGGAATTCCACTTAAAATAACTGGAACTCAGGATAAGCCTGTAATAAAACTAGGGAGAAAAACTGAAGATCTCAAAGAAATTGAATACGAGAATCCTAAGAAAAAAGTTGTTAAACCTTAAAATATGGTTAACAAAAAAACCGAATATTTCTATTCGGTTTTTGTGGTACCTCCAGGGATCGAACCAGGGACACATGGATTTTCAGTCCATTGCTCTACCATCTGAGCTAAGGTACCTTACTTCTGCGGGTGCAAATATAGAACGATTTTTAAGTTATACAAAACAATTATAAAGAAAATTCAAATTGAATTATTGTTTAATAAATTTTTTATAAATGATATTAGTAATTGATGTTGGAAATACACTAATCAAAACTGCTGTTTTTGAAGACAATAGACTATTGTATAAAAATAAAATATTGTATGAAAATTGGGGAAATAATATAAAGATATTATTAATTGATTATCCAGCAATCTGTACAATAGTAGTAGCTTCTGTTGGGAAATTAGAAAAAGAATCCTTTGAAAAAATTGGTACAAATATAAAAATATACTTCATATCTCATTTATCAAAATTTCCTTTTCAAAATTTATACGCTACACCAGAAACTCTTGGAATAGACAGAATGGTTTTAGCAACAGGAGCTGTTTTAACATTTCCTCAAAAAAACCGTTTGGTTATTGATGTTGGAACCTGCATTACTTACGATTATATTTCTGAAGAAAACCAATATCTTGGAGGTGCAATTTCACCAGGTATTAGACTTCGATATGAAAGTTTACACAATTTTACATCAAAACTCCCATTATTAACAAAATCAATTCCTAAAAAAAATATTGGAAACAGTACAAACGAATCTATTCATTCGGGAATTATAAACGGAATCTGTCATGAAATTGATGGTTTTACAAACCAATTTAGTCTTGAAAATGAAAACTTTATTATAATTTTAACGGGAGGAGATGCAGAATTTTTGGCTAACCGATTAAAAAATCCCATATTTGCCAATTCAAATTTTTTACTAGAAAGTTTGTATCAAACATATCAATTCAATCAAAATGATTAATAAAATTATAATAGGTTTAGCCCTTTTCTTTTCCTTGATTTCTTTTGCTCAGGAAGGAACATCATCTCCATATTCGTTTTACGGAATTGGCGATGTTCGATTTAAAGGCACAACCGAAAATCAATCTATGGGAGGATTGTCAGTTTTAAATGACAGTATACATTTAAATATGCAAAACCCCGCTTCTTACGCTAGTTTAAAGTTAACCAGTTTTGCTATTGCAGGTACATTCTCGGCAACTAAACTACATACTTATTCGCAAGACGACAAAGCACAACGAACTACTTTAAATTATCTAGCCATTGCAATACCAGTTAAAAAATTTGGGTTTGGATTTGGATTAATACCTTATTCATCAGTGGGTTATAAAATTCAAAATACAACTAGCGATGGGATATATCAAAATATATATAGAGGCAAAGGAGGAATTAATAAAGTTTATGTAGGATTTGGGTATAAAATCACAAAGAAATTGAACTTAGGAGCAGATATACAATACAATTTTGGACAAATTAAAACTACAAGTATATCATTAAATAAATATTCTCAATTTGGTTCTAGGGAAGTAAATACTTCTGATGCAAGCGGGGTTAATTTAAATATTGGACTTACACATCAAACTAAAATTACTAAAAAATTAAGTTTATTTTCGAGTCTTACTTTCGCTCCACAAGCCAACCTAAATTTATCTAATAAACGTGTAATTTCTACAGTACAATATAACGGAGGTATTGAAAACACAATCGAAAACACAAAAGACCTTGATGTTCCAAAAACAAAATTATCATTACCATCTAAGTTTACCTTTGGTATTGGTGTTGGCGAATTAAAAAAATGGTCGATAGGTACCGAAGTTACTTTTCAAAACAATAGTGGCTTTGCAAATAGATTTAACGATATCACAAACGTAACTTACACAAATGCAACTAAAATAAGCATCGGCGGTTTTTACATTCCAAAAGCAAATTCATTCTCCGGATATTTTAAACGTGTGGTTTACCGTGGTGGATTTAGATATGAAAATACTGGCTTAGTGATTAATAATCAAACTATTAAAGATCAAGCATTCACTTTAGGTTTAGGAATGCCGTTGCGAGGTACTTTTTCTAATATCAATATCGGCGCGGAAATTGGTCAACGCGGCACTGTTTTGGGAGGATTAATACGAGAAAATTATGCTAATATTTCTATCGGATTATCATTAAACGATTTATGGTTTCAAAAAAGAAAATATGATTAATAAATTATCTTAGAATTATGAAAACTAAATTATTGCTTTTTATTGTTCTGAATTTACCTTTAATTAGTTTTTCGCAAACATTAAATTGTTCCGAAAAAGAGTCTGAGTTTGAAAAATCTATAGAATCTAAAGATTATACTAAAGCAAACGAGATATGGCTTCAAATAAAAATTAGTTGTGCTAATTTCAGCGAAAAAAACTTTATTTTAGGCACTAAACTATTAAACTACAACTTACAGACTTCATTTAAAGATTCTAAAATAAATGCAGCTCGAGAGCTAATAAAACTTTATGATTTGTACGATAAAAATTTTCCCAATAATTCAAACGGAAATTTTGAAAAAAGAGCTTTAGCATTAATAGCCAGTAACAGTGTAAATGAACAGGAAATAAATAACTTGTTAGAAAAAGCTTTTAAATTTCAACAAAAGAGTTTTTCAAATCCCGAAGCGCTAAATTTGTATTTTAAATACTATTTCAATAAATACAAAGACGGAAAATCTGGAGTTAGCTTTGATCTAATGATGGAAAACTTCAATGAATTTTTAATTTTACTAGATAAAAATTCTAATACTTATCCGGAAAATAAATCAGAATATAACTTGGTTAAAGAAAGTACAACCTCTTTATTATCAGGAGTTTTAAGTTGTGACAATTTAGTTCCTTATGTTCAAAAAAATTTCGAAAGCAAAAAAGAAAACATAAACTGGCTTACCACATTTACAAATTTAATGTCGGAAAACTGTAATAAAAATCCTTTTTTAGAAACTATATTGTTACAATTATTTAAAATAAAACCAAGTTCAATTGTTGCAAGTAAACTTTCTGATTATTATATCAATAACAATGAAAATCTATCAATAAAATATGGAAATGATGCCGTTGAACTAGAATCAAATCCAATTGAAAAATCCATCTTTGCTTTTAAAATAGCATCGATTTATGTTAATTTAGATACTGAAAAAACAAATGAAGCAATAAAAATAGCTATAAAAAATGATCCAAAAAATGGTCGTTATTTTCTGTTTCTGTCTAATTTATACATCAATTCTATTCCAAAATGTGCTTCAACTGAAAATGAAATAAAAGCTATTTATGTATTAGCTTCAAACACCGTTTTAAAAGCTGGAGAAGTTGAATCAATGTATAAAAATATGGCTTTAAAATTATCTGATGACTATTTAAAAAAGGCAAATATTCAAAATTCAATGCACAACAAATCGGTTAAAATTGGATGTTGGATCAATGAAACCATAACTTTTTAACCAAAATTAATCTATTAAAATCAAGTAATTTTTAATGATAAAAATCTTTAAAATAGGCATTTCACTCTCAATTACGATTTTTGTAGTTGTATTTTTATCTTCTTGTGAGAGCAATTTTAAAGAGGTTCAAAAATCAACATTTTCAGAATTTGCTCCCAGCGGTGAAGCTGACGATTTTAATATGAAATATACCGATTCTGGTAGAATAAAAACAATTTTGATCGCTCCAAAAATGTTAGATTATGCTACTGTTGAGTTTCCATTTACTGAATTTCCAAAAGGCATTAACGTAACTTTGTATGACGAAAAAGGCAAAAAAACCTTTGTTGTTTCTAATTATGCTGTTACTTTTAAAAATACAGATTTAATTGACTTGCAAGGAAGCGTAAAAATATCTAACGAAACAGGACAATTATTTGAAACAGATCAACTGTATTTTGATCAAAAAAACCAGTGGTTTTATACTGAAAAAAAATATAAATTTACAGATCCTAAAGGTATTTCTTTTGGCGAAGGTGTAGATTTTAGTAAAGATTTTAAAATAATAAATTCCCAGAAAATTTCTGGCGAAGTTCAAAGCGCAAACTAATATGAATTATCTCAAAATTACAAAATACATATATCTGGTTATTGCAATTTTTTTAGGCGCAATTGCAATTTTGACCTGGAATGATGGAACTGATAAACCTTGGTTGCAAGCTATTTTAGCTCTTGGAGCATTTATTACTTTTTTGTTCAGAAATAATTTTGATAATAAATTTAAAAAATACGACAATAATAACCAACCTAAACCCTAATGGAAGTTGCAGTAATCATTATTTGTTTACTTCTTTGCGCTTTCTTTTCGGGAATGGAAATTGCTTTTATTTCTTCTAATAAAATTTATCTTGAAATCGAAAAAAAACAAGATAATTTCTTATCTAATATTCTAACTAAACTTACCGAAAAACCATCTAAATTTATTGCTACCATGCTAGTTGGCAACAATTTATCTATGGTTGTTTACGGTTTTTTTATGGGCAAACTTTTGCTCAATTGGATTAATTCCTATCAGCTTCACCTTTCTAATTTAAGCAACTTACTCCTTCAAACCTTCATTTCTACATTGGTCGTTTTAATCACTTCGGAGTTTTTACCAAAAGTGTTTTTTCAAATTTACGCCAACAGTTTAATGAAATTTTTTGCAATTCCCTCCTATTTTTTTTACCGGATTTTTTATTTTATTTCCACTTTTGTAATTTGGATATCCGACTTTATTTTAAAAACATTTTTTAAAACAGAAGGTGATTATGTACCTTCTTTTTTTAGCAAAATCGAATTGGGAAATTACATTAATGAACAAATGAGCTCTTTTCAAGATCATGAAACAGTGGACTCCGAAATACAAATTTTTCAAAATGCACTTGAGTTTTCAGCTGTTAAAGCTCGTGATATTATGACACCACGAACCGAACTTGTTGCAGTTGAAATTTTTGATCCGGTTTCCGAGTTACGAGAATTATTTATCTCGACTGGATATTCTAAAATATTGATTTACCAAAATTCTATTGATGATATTTTAGGTTACGTCCACTCTTTTGAACTGTTTAAAAAACCGCAAAATATTAAATCAATTATGATTTCTGTAGAGTTTGTCCCCGAGACAATATTTATAAAAGATGCGCTAAATTTACTTACAGTTAAACGCAAAAGTGTTGCTGTTGTACTCGATGAATATGGCGGAACAGCAGGAATAATAACCATTGAAGACATAATTGAAGAACTTTTTGGCGAAATAGAGGACGAACATGATACTGACGAACAAGAAATAGAAAAACAGCTCGACGAAAAGACCTATCTGTTTTCAGCGCGGTTAGAAGTAGAATATTTGAACCAACACTATAAATTATTAATCCCAGAAGATGATTCTTATGGAACACTTGGTGGATTTATTGTAGATTTTACAAAAGAAATACCCCAAAAAGGCGATGAAATTACCATCGGATTATATCATTTTAGCATCGAAGAAGCATCTAATTCTAAAATCGAACTTGTTAAAATGACCATTTCGGAATAAGATATAAAAAAAAACACTTTTTTGTAGTAAAATATAACTATAAACTATAATTATTTGACAGATAATTGTATTTTCGCAAACTGAATTAAAAATTAACACAAATATAAATGGCAGTTTTATCAAAAATTAGAAATCGATCAGGCTTATTATTAATCGTAATAGGGTTTGCATTATTGTCTTTTGTTGTACAAGATTTGTTCACTAAAGGCTTACGAAGTCAATCAAAAAATGTAGGAAGCATCAATGGGAAAGATATTTCGTTTGAAGATTTCCGTTTAAAAGTTGCTAATGTCGAGAAAAGTGGTCAAAATGGTCAGCAAATAACTTCTATACAAGCTGCCGATCAAGTTTGGAATCAAGAAACTGCAATTGCATTAATTACAGATCAGTTTGACAAAGCCGGAATAAGAATTGGTGAAAATCATATTATTGATAACTTTAAAAAAGATCCAAATATTGGTCAAAACCCAACATTTTTGAACAAATTAGGGAAATTTGATTTAGCAAAATTTAAAGAATTTTTTAGCTCTAATCCAGAACAAGCAGCAGCTTTAAAAGAGAGAGAGAAAGATGCAACTTTAAATGCTAAATTTCAAATTTACAGCACCATGGTGAAATCAGGACTATATACTACAAATGCAGAAGGTAAATTTAAATACAGCCAAGAAGCAGACAAAGTAAATTTTGATTTTGTTTCAGTTTTATATTCTACAATTAAGGATAGTGATGTAAAAGTTACCGATGCTGATATTATAGAATACATGAAGAAAAACGAAAAACGTTTCAAATCAGAAGGTACTAGAGAAATAGAATATGTGTTGTTAGAAGACAAACCATCTTCAGAAGATGAAAAAGAAATTAAATCAAAAATTGATGCCTTATTAGTAGGTGGCATTGAATTTAATAAAGAAACTGGAGTAAACGATACTTTACCAAGTTTTAAAAATGCTACAAATGTTGCTGAATATGTAGGTCAGAACTCTGATAAGCCTTACGATTCAACTTATGTAACAAAACAAGACTTACCTGCACAATTTGCAGATCAGTTATATAATTTGCCTACAGGAGAAATTTTTGGACCATACATAAATGGAAAATACTATTGCCTATCAAAATCAATGGGGAAAAAAGCTGGAGCAAAAGCTAAGGCAAGTCATATTTTAATATCTTGGGAAGGAACAAAAGTTCCAACTAAAAAAGAAAAAAGAACAAAAGAACAAGCAAAAGCAAAAGCAGAATCATTATTAGCTCAAGTTCAAGCAAATCCATCAAGTTTTTTAATGTTAGCATTAACAAATTCAGATGATTCATCTGCTCAACAAGGTGGAGATTTAGGCTATTTTGGTCCAAATCAAATGGTAAAACCTTTTAACGACTTTGTATTCAACAATCCTGTTGGAAAAATCGGTTTAGTAGAAACTGAATTTGGCTATCATATTATAAATATTACCGATAAGCAAGATGCTGTTCGATTAGCGACAGTTGCTCAAAAAATTGATGCATCCGAAGCAACAACTGATGCTTTATACACTAAAGCGACTAAATTTGAAATGGATGCAAATGCAAAGGATTTTGCTACTGTTGCAAAAGCAGCAGGTTTAACGGTTAATCCAGCAATAAAAGCTAAGCCAATGGACGAAGCATTTGGTACCATTGGAAATCAAAGACAAATTATCAAATGGGCATACAGTAATGATGCTAAAGAAGGAAGCGTAAAACGTTTTGAAGTTGTTAATGTAGGAAACGTAATCGCAAAACTAAAAAAGATAAATGAAAAAGGTTTAATGACAGTAGAAGATGCTAAACCACAAGTAGAAATGTTGTTGAAAAACAAGAAAAAAGCAACTATGATTATTTCGAAAATAAGTGGAAAATCGCTTGAGGCAATTGCAACAGCAAACAAAACAACAGTTCAAAACGTACCTGCTGCAAGTTTCGATAACGCAACTATTCCAAATGTTGGTGCCGAACCTAAGGTAGTAGGAACAGCATTAGGACTTGCAGTTAATAAAGTTTCAACACCTATTGAAGCAAACTCAGGGGTTTTTGTAGTAAAAACTAAATCGGTTACTAAAGCGACAAAACTTCCTAAGTATGACGACTATGTTAACAAACTGAAAGGAAATGCGGCACAAGGTGCAGGAAGAATAATTCCAGCATTAAAAAGCAACGCTAAAATAGAAGATAATAGAGTTGATTTTTACTAATTAACTTTTAAAATTTACCTTAAACCTGTTCCTTTAGAACAGGTTTTTTTATACCACTTTTTTGGAATCTGCGTTGAATATCATAATGTAATAACTTCCTACAAGTACTGGCAAAACTACATTTAATACCCACATTAAAGTTGTCACAAAAATTACAACCCATTGGTTAATATGCAATAAACCAAAAAAATACACAGCTAAACTTCCTTTTAAAGCAAAATCAAAAAACTGAAAACTTGGGATAACCGAAGCAAGAAAATAAACTGTTATAATAGTTGCCATTAAAATTGGATAAGAAATTTCAACATCGAAAGCTACAAACAAAAAATAATATTGATGTGAAAAAACCAAATAGCGACACAAACCTAAAATCAAATTTTTTTGATGAATAGATTTAGGAATTTCATTTATCTTCTGCATTAAATCATTTATAGAATACCCTTTAATCGTAATGTTTTTTGAAATAGATGCTACAATTATAAATAATATAATAAAACCAATAATTCCCATACTCCATTTCCAGTAACCTAAAATTAACATTCCAATTATTCCAAAAATTCCAGTTGCAAAAATTTGAACTCCGTTGCAAATAAGATTTAAAAAAATAACTTTTTTGGTCTCATTTTTATCAAAATATAATGCTTTGCCTGCATACTCTCCTACTCCAACGGGAGTAAAAACACCTAAAGTTAATGCCGCGAGAACTTGCTTGGTAGCTTCTCCTATTGAAATATATCTGACTACTTGAGCTAAATTTTGCCATTTCAAAATTTCAATAAATCGATTCAAAAAGCTAAAACTTAAAATAAAAAGAATTCCTAGAACTGACTGATTTTTGTTAAATAGTATCAAAAATTTAGTCCAATTGAGTTGTGTGTTTGAGGCAAGCTGATTGTAAATAAAATAAAATGAACCAACAACAATGGAAAGTTTGACTATAAAAACTAAGAATTGTTTAGCTTTGTGAGGAATTGTAATCATTGGTACAAATGTACTATTTTGGAAATGAATATTACTCTCTAAAAGCAACTGATAACTGTCAACTGAACACTGACAACTGAAAATGGCAAACGAAAGAATAATTTTAGGAATTGATCCAGGTACAACCATAATGGGTTTCGGATTGATAAAAGTCATCAATAAAAAAATGGAATTTATCCAGTTGAATGAGTTGATATTGAGCAAATATGACAATCATTATCAGAAATTAAAAATAATTTTTGAACGCACCATCGAACTTATTGACACTCACAATCCAGATGAAATAGCAATTGAAGCTCCATTTTTTGGAAAAAACGTGCAATCCATGTTAAAGTTAGGAAGAGCACAAGGCGTTGCAATGGCAGCAGGACTTTCAAGAGATATTCCAATTACAGAATATGAGCCAAAAAAAATAAAAATGGCAATTACCGGAAACGGAAACGCCAGCAAAGAACAAGTCGCCAAGATGTTACAACAACTTTTGGGATTGAAAGAATTACCAAAAAATCTAGATTCCACCGATGGATTAGCCGCTGCGGTTTGTCATTTTTTCAATTCTGGAAAAGTGGTTGGCGAAAAAAGTTATACAGGTTGGGATGCATTCGTAAAAGATAACGAAGGAAGAATTAGATAATTTGAAAATGTGCCAATTTTAAAATGATTTCATTGAAGCAAAATAATTTTCAAATTTAAATGTCAGGAATTTACATTCACATACCTTTCTGCAAGCAAGCTTGTCACTATTGCGATTTTCATTTTTCGACTTCGATGAAGAAAAAAGACGAAATGGTTTTGGCATTGGCAAAAGAAATTGAAATTCGAAAAAGTGAGCTTTTCGACTGCGCTCAAAGTGACAAAAATGAAGTTGTAGAAACCATTTATTTTGGTGGTGGAACACCGAGTAGATTGCAGATTGCAGATTTGAGATTACAGATTGATTCGATTTACAAAAACTACAGGGTTTCAGAAAATCCCGAAATTACACTCGAAGCTAATCCAGATGATTTGACCGAAGATTATTTGATTAAACTAGCTGAAATGGGTGTTAACCGCCTTTCCATAGGAATTCAATCTTTTTTTGAAGACGATTTAAAAATGATGAATCGCGCTCACAATTCGGAAGAAGCTAAAAAATGTTTAGAAATTGCAACACACTATTTTGACAATATTTCTATAGATTTAATTTACGGAATTCCAAATATGAGTAATGAAAAATGGCTTCAAAATATCGAAACGGCTTTGTCATTTAATATTCCACATATTTCAAGTTATGCTTTGACGATTGAACCAAAAACGGCGTTGCACACGTTTATTCAAAAAGGAATTATTTCGCAACCAAATGATGAAGTGGCTCAAGAGCATTTCAATATCTTAGTAGAAAAACTCGAAGAAAATGGATTTATTCATTATGAATTGTCCAATTTTGGTAAGGAAAATTATTTTTCTAAAAACAATTCGAGTTATTGGCTGGGAAAAAAATATATCGGAATTGGACCTTCAGCTCACAGTTATGATGGACAATCTCGCAGTTGGAATGTATCGAATAATTCATTGTATTTAAAATTAATATCCGAAAATAAATTGCCATCAGAAAAAGAAACATTAACCAAAACCGACCGATATAACGAATATGTGATGACTGGATTGCGAACCATTTGGGGAATTTCTCTCGACAGAATCGAAACCGAATTTGGAAAAACCTATTTGGATTATTTGAACCAACAATCAAAAAAATTCATTGATAACGGTTTACTTTTTGTTCAAGAAAATATTTTAAAAACTAGCAATGAAGGAAAGTTTTTATGTGACGGAATTGCAAGTGATTTGTTTATGCTGAACTAGTTTCAGCATCTGTTGAACATAAGAAAACTAAATATGATCAAAGGATACACATATATAATGACAAACAAAAACTTTTCAGTTTTATATATTGGTGCTACAAAAGATTTGAAATATAGGATAGAATCTCACAAAGATGGAACTGGATCTGTTTTTACAAAAAAATATAATGCTTCTATTTTAATATATTTTGAGGAGTTTGATGATTATAGAGATGCATTTGCAAGAGAGAAACAATTAAAGAATTGGCATAAAGATTGGAAATGGAATTTAGCAAAACTTTCAAATCCTGAATTAAAAGATTTATATTTGGAGTTATAAATTAGTGTCTTTTTAACAAGTTTACGTAAAGTTGAAAAGATGCTGAAACAAGTTCAGCATAAATGATAGCAACAATTAATAACATCCAAATCGACCTATCAAAACCCATTGATATCTCAATTCCATTAACAAATACAGATGCAAATCCGATTGCATGGTATATTGAAAAACCTGAAATCGAACCAGTAGTTTTCGGTGAGTGGATAGGAAAAGTATCTGAAGGAAGTTCTACCAATTTCAACAATATTTTTTTCAATCCTCATGGACACGGAACTCACACTGAATGTCTCGGACATATTACACGAGAATTTTATTCGATAAATCAATGTTTGAAACAGTTTTTTTTTACTGCCGAATTGATTTCGATTACGCCAGAAAATATAAATGGAGATTTGGTAATTACGTTAGAAAGCATCTCGACTGCGCTCGATGTGACAAAATATGTTAATTTAGAAGCATTAATCATTAGAACACTTCCTAATTTACATTCAAAAAAACACCTCAATTATTCCAAAACTAATCCGCCTTATTTATCTGAAGAAGCAGCAATTTTTATCCGAGAAATCGGAATTCAACATTTGCTAATCGATTTGCCAAGCGTTGATAGAGAAGAAGATGAAGGAAAATTATTGGCTCACAAAGCGTTTTGGAATGTAAAAGATGTAAATAATTTAAACGACGATGTACGAATGAATTGTACCATAACCGAAATGATTTTTGTAGAAAACGAAATTGAAGATGGAAGTTATATACTAAATCTCCAAATTGCTTCGTTTGAAAATGATGCAAGTCCGAGTAAACCAATACTTTATAATATAAAATAGCTTTTTAAAAAATAAATTTAGTCGATAAAAAATTAGATTCTCCTTCAATAACAATCTTATTAATAATTTCCTTATTTTCTTTATTTTCCTTAGTTGCAACAACTGTTCTAATAGAAAATGATCGCAAAGCATCATAAACCGAAAGTGTTCCTTCGGCAGAATCTTTTCGTCCAGTAAACGGAAATGTATCAGGACCACGCTGGCACTGAACATTAATATTTACTCTTGAAACTTGGTTAACTAATCCGTCAATTAAATGCGATATTTCTTGAGTATCGGTACCAAAAATACTTACTTGTTGTCCGTAATTTGAAGTTATCATATAATCAATTGGCTCTTGCATATCGCTGAAGGATACAATAGGAACAATTGGTCCAAACTGCTCTTCACGATATAGTTTCATTCCTTCTTTTACTGGAAAAATTACGGCTGGAAAAAATAAAGTCCCGTTTTGAACGGCTCCATTTTTATTCATAATACTTGCACCATTTTTCGCCGCATCGGCAATACATTCGTTCAAATAATTAAATTTTTCCTCTTCTGGAAGTGGTGTTATTTGGACTTTATCGTCCCAAGGCATTCCAAATTTTAAAGCATCCACTTTTTCGCAGAATTTTTTTATGAATTCGTCTTTCACATTTTCATGGACAAATAAAATTTTAAGTGCGGTGCAACGTTGACCGTTAAAAGACAAACTTCCCAAAACACATTCTTCTACGGCATTATCCAAATTGGCATTTTCTAAAACAATAGCTGGATTTTTAGCATCCAATCCTAAAATGGCTCTTAAACGATTTACTTTTGGATGTGCTTTTTTGATATCTGAGGCTACTTTACTAGAACCAATTAACGTTAAAACATTAATTTTTCCTGTGTTCATAAGCGGTTGCACTATTTCGCTCCCTTTTCCGTAAAGGTAATTTACAACTCCTTTTGGAAAACTTTTTTCTATCGCTTTTGACAAACAATAGTGTAACAAGCAACCGTGTTTTGGCGGTTTAAATAAAATCACGTTACCCATTATTAAAGCTGGAATAAGCAAAGTGTAAGTTTCATTTAATGGATAATTATATGGCCCAATACACAAAGTTACACCCAAAGGCGAACGACGAACTTGACCAATAACTCCTTCTTCAATGGTGAAAGTTGCTGATTTTCGCTCCAGTTTTTTTAGTGATTCAATGGTGTCGTAAATGTATTTTATCGTCCTGTCAAATTCTTTTTCAGAATCTTTTTCAGATTTTCCAATTTCCCACATCAGTAAATTGACAACTTCACTTCTCAGTTTTAGCATTTCGCCAACAAACTGCTCTACGTGATGAATTCGTTTTTCAACAGATAGCATTGGCCATTCACCAAAACCATTACCATAGGCTTTTTCTGAACTTTCTAAACATTCAAAAGCTTCTGGTAAACCTGTTTTTGGTATTTTCCCAATTAAAATTCGTTCTAATTTTCCATCAATTGTTGGCTTGCAAATTGCAGCATGAATTTTGTTAAAAGAATCTTGCCACGATTTAAATTTACCATCTACAAGGTATTCTTCTTGGTTTATAAAAGGGATTTCTTTTGTGTTTACAGATGAAAAAACATCAAATAATTGATTTTTGGTAAGTTGCTTTTGCATTTATTTAGAGAATATGGTTATAAAAATAAAATTACATTTTAAATATCAAAACCAACTTACAAAATTCATAATTTTTAATTATTTTTGAAATTATGAATATTCAACAACTTTACGAATTCTGTTTATCAAAAAAAGGTGTGACTGAACATTTTCCGTTTGATGAAGATACTTTAGTGTTTAAAGTTGGTGGAAAGATGTTTTGTGTAACGTCTTTGAGCGATTGGGAAAACGGAAAACCAAAATTAAACTTAAAATGCGTACCAGAAAAAGCCTTAGAACTTCGAGCCGAATATGAAGCTGTAAATCCAGGTTGGCACATGAGTAAAATTCATTGGAATACCGTCGATTTTAATAGCGATGTTTCTAATAAAATGATGTGTGAGTTGATTAATGATTCGTATGATTTGATTTTCAAAAGTTTGAGTAAAAAAATTCAAACAGAAATTCTGCAATTAGAAAGTTAGGCATTACTTTTGTAAAATAAACAGAAAAAATAATTTTGAATCGAAAGATTAAATACTAATATTAATTAGCGTCGAAAGATAATGAAACGCTGAAATAAATTCAGCATAAACAAGTTCAGTGTAAATGATAGACAATTTAAAGAAAATATTAAACGAAGATCAAGATCCAAAAGCGATTGAAAAAATCACAGCCAAACTTGAAAATCTTCTAATGTCAAACGAAAAAGTTGGATACATTGCTGTGCAAAAAAAACCTGCTGTAACCATTCTTCCTGATAGTATTGTGGTAACCAATAAACGAATTATTATTTGTAAACCAAAAAATCTTGGTTTGTCGATGGAATTTGTAGATTATGGCTGGGATGATATTACTAGTAGTTTTGTAAAGGAAAATATTTTGGGTGCCGAATTCACTTTCAATACCAAATTTGAATTAACACATACCATTGATTACTTGCCAAAAAATCAAGCCCGAAAATTATATACTTATGCAAAAGAGCAACTAGATATTTTAAAAAATGGAATGCCTATTCCCGTAAATACAGAAAGTAAAATAGAAGCGACGACTGACCCAATTTATACTGTTAAAGAATTACAAGAAATAGAGCAAATAGATACAGAAGAAGTTACCGATTTTGCTGAAATAATGCCTGCTACAAATTATACTTCTTTTGCAGAACCAAAAATTAAAAACGCAACATCGACTGAAAAAGGTTTGGGTGAATTATCTCAAGATGAATTATTTGCTAAACTTCAAAATTATAAAAAATTACTCGATAATGGATTAATTCTACAAGGTGAATACGACCAATTGAAGAGTGAAATCTTGAAATTTTTGTAAATTTTTATTAATATTAGTTAAACCCTAAAAGTATTCAAGACTGTGACAACTTTTTTTAAATAGATTTCTTTTGTTTTTCAACAAATCCATCAGCTTGCAATTTCAATAATTCCAATGCTCCTTTTTTCTTATAATTATAAAGTTCTCGGTCATCTTTGATGTCGGCATATACTTTGTCATAAATTTCAGCATCGGTTTTCTTTTGTAATTCGCTTTGATAACGATTTTGAGCCAACATATTTTTAATTCCCATTTCGGCATCTTCTTGTTTGAAATCGTATTCGCCTCTAGGAGAAAGTAATTTTGCAATAATTGGAGAGGTTTCGATAGCCAAGAACAACAACATGATAAAAAAGGAAGGCAAACAAGGCAATTTATTTAATGCATTAATTCGCGCCATTAATCCATCAAAACCATCGATAATGGGTTGGGTTTCGGTTATTTTTTTATCTAAATCGGCTTGTAAGGCTTTAGCTTTAGCTTCTTTTTCCTTAATCTTTACTGCATTAATAGTTTTTATGGAATCAAGTTGTTTTAAAGCCATATCATGTTTTACACGTTTTTCTTTATAAACTGGACCTTTCCCTAATTTTTTAGTGCCTGCAGTTCCTTCTGCTTCTGTGATGAAAACGGAATATAAATCGTTTACTTCTTTTTCTTTTTTAGATATATCACTTTTTAAACTATCGATTTCAGTTTTATTTTTATCAACATCTGTTCTAAAATAATTGGCAACTTGTTTTTTGTTGACTAGTGCCATTTCGTTTTTTTCCTTTAACAAAACGGTTGCAATTTCCTTTTGAAAAATTTTGATTTCCAGTGGTTTTGAAATAACAATTGCAATGATAATTGCTAAAATAATTCTAGGAGTTGCCTGAACAAATTCGTCTAGAAAATTATCACGTTTCTTGATTGTAGAAACAATAAACCTATCGAGATTAAAAATCAATAATCCCCAAATTAACCCAAAGAATACGGCGGTATAAATGGTCTCAAAAACTGTAAAAAGCGCATAACTACCAGCAATAAATGCCATAACTGCTGTGAAGAAAACAGTAGCTCCAATTCCGGCATATTTGTTTTGTTCTCCGTTAGAACAAGAGTTCACAATGTCACTATCGGCACCTGAACACAGGAGGAAAAAACGTTTTAACATGATTGATTGATTTTTGATTTTTTCCGCTACGCTCCAAACAGTTCGGCTACGCCTCGGGTGATGATGATTATACAAATATAACGCCAAAAGTAGAAGTTTATTGTAAGGGGCTGATATATATGTTTTTAGAAAAACAAACCCCGCTTGATCAAAACAGGTTTGTTATATTTAGCATAGCAAATAGTATAATTGACAAACGAAATAGTTGATAGGCATCATTGAAAAGATTTGTCCGTATGAATCATTCAGTTTGTCCGTATGAATCATTCAGTTTGTCCGCATGAACCAATCGATTCATCCGCATGAACCAATCGATTCATCCGCATGAATTGAAACGTTGTTAAACAATAGGTTTGTTCAGGATAATTTATTTACTTAATTCTACAAAATATTTATAAAACAACGGAATCGTCTCGATACCTTTTAAGAAATTGAAGATTCCAAAATGTTCGTTTGGGGAGTGAATGGCATCAGAATCCAATCCGAATCCCATTAAGATTGTTTTCGATTTTAATTCTTTTTCAAACAAGGCAACTATAGGAATGCTTCCGCCAGAACGTACGGGAATTGCTGGAACTCCAAAGGTTTCGGTGTACGCTTTATTTGCAGCTTTGTATCCAATACTATCAATTGGAGTTACATAACCTTGTCCGCCATGATGCGGTGTAACTTTTACTTTTACCGATTTTGGTGCGATACTTTCAAAGTGTTTTGAGAATAATTTGGTAATTTCTTCCCAATCTTGATTTGGAACTAAACGCATGGATATTTTGGCATAAGCTTTACTCGCAATTACGGTTTTTGCACCTTCGCCAGTATAGCCTCCCCAAATTCCGTTTACGTCAAGGGTTGGTCGAATGGAGTTTCTTTCGTTGGTTACATAACCATTTTCACCATATACGTCTTGAATGTTCAATGCTTTTTTATAATCATCTAAACTAAAAGGTGCTTTTGCCATTGCAGCTCTTTCTTCTTGCGATAATTCTTCAACATTATCATAAAATTCAGGAATGGTAATGTGATTATTTTCGTCATGAAGCGAAGCAATCATTTTGGTCAGCACATTAATTGGATTAGCAACTGCGCCACCATAAAGTCCAGAATGTAAATCGCGATTGGGTCCAGTAACTTCAACTTCTACATAGCTTAAACCACGCAAACCAGTTGTAATTGATGGTTGTTGGTTGGAAATCATTCCAGTATCTGAAATTAAAATCACATCGCAAGTTAATTTTTCTTGGTTGTTTTCTACAAAAATACTTAGATTTTTAGAACCAACTTCTTCTTCACCTTCAATCATGAATTTGACATTACATGGCAACGAATTACTTTGAATCATATATTCAAAAGCTTTCACGTGCATATACATCTGACCTTTATCATCACAAGCACCACGTGCAAAAATTGCTCCTTCAGGATGAATTTCGGTAGTTTTAATAATTGGTTCAAATGGCGGTGAAGCCCAAAGTTCTATTGGATCTGGTGGTTGCACATCATAATGTCCATAAACCAAAATTGTTGGAAGATTTTTATCAATAATATGTTCCCCATAAACAATTGGATAACCAGCAGTTTCACATATTTCAACATGATTACAACCAGCTTTCTCCAAAGCTACTTTTACGGCATCAGCAGTATTTATAACGTCTTTTTCATAAGCTTTATCAGCACTTACAGACGGAATTTTCAATAATTCGATTAACTCATTTAAGAAACGTTCTTTATTTTCGTGAACGTATTGTTTTATATTATTCATCAGTGACGATTTTTGTTATACCTCAAAAGTACAAAAAAGAGATCAAAAATAATTTATATTACACAATTTGTAATTGCTTCGCTAGTTTGCAAAATAATAAATATTATTCTTGCTCGAGCGATAAATATTGTTATATTTGCACTCACATTTTCGCGGATATGGTGAAATTGGTAGACATGCCAGACTTAGGATCTGGTGCCGCAAGGCGTGTAGGTTCGAGTCCTATTATCCGCACATTAAAAATCAACCCCTTTAAAATTTAAAGGGGTTTTTTATTTCTAAAATATTAGCTTAAAAATTATTTGATAATTATCCTTTTAGTTAATTTACCTTTATCATCAGAACTTATTGATACTAAATAAACTCCAGATTCAATTTGGTCTAAATTTATACTTTGATTAAAATTTCCGTTGTTAAAAAACTTCTGATTGTAAATTTCTCTGCCTCTTATATCGTTTACCGTAATAGAAATATTTTCGGATGCATTTGAATTAAATTTTATTGTAAAAGTACCATTATTTGGATTTGGAAAAAGAATGAAATTGTCAAATCCATAAGCGTTTACTGCTAAATCCTGAAGGGCACAAATATCTAAAGACCAACCATTTATTGCACCACCATCACCATCAAAATTATCTGTTACAGCTAATGTCCAAATTCCCGATGGGTTTTCATTATTAAAAGCACTTAAACTTTGTAGCGGGATTATTATACCTGAAATTGCTGGATTTGTGCCACAAACTAAATTAGTTCCTGAGTCATCAAAAGTTGCATTTACATTATTGTTACCAGCACATTGTCCATCAAACAATTGAATAGATGTTCCGGCTGGACTGGTTAAACTCGCAGTAATATCGCCAACGTAAGAATGTGCAATATTCAATGAAACATTTACATCGCTTATTGATCCTGCAAAAGGAATTGATATAGTAGAAGTAACTGTTGATGTTCCAGAAGCCGAGATAGGAATTGGAACATTTGTAGAACTATTTGAATTACACAACGTATCGCCAGTAGTAAATTTATACGGGGAACTATAACTTCCTGAACAACTCACATTTTTAGGTAATACTCTCCAATAATAATCGGTAAATACTGCTAAGTTTGAAACGTTATAACTTGTACTCGTAACGTTTCCTGAACTTATTATGTTTGTAAAATTGATGTCGGTTGCTATCTGAACATCATAAGAAGTTGCATTAGCATTACTTGCCCATGATAATGTTAAAAATGTTTGTTGTAAATCGGCATTATTAGCTGGCGATAATAATGTCATTGGAGCAAAATTTGAGCTAAATAAATTCAGATAAAAAGGTACTGCTTTTGTTATTGCTCCTGATGTAGCAGTTACAATAATATTTGCTAAACCTACTGGAGTTGAATTAGTAGTTGTAACCGTCATAAGAATCGCGCCTGAAGCAACAGCAGTTGATGGTGTAAAAACAACTGTTGATCCCGCTGGATTTCCTGATGCACCAAATGTTGTTGTTCCAGCATAACCAGTCAATGCAGTATAATTTATCGGATAAGTAACCGTTGATCCTTGACACGCATTTTTATTTTGTCCGCCTTCTATTCCAGAAAAAGCAATTGCAAAAGTTGATGGAGCAGTTGTTATTGTGAAATTAGTGTTTGAAATGTCATAAAAAATATGATTGTATCCACGAACCATTATTCTATTTGTAGAACCAACATTATTAGGAACCGTTATCGTTTCTGACCCATCATTAGGAACTTGACTTGCTAATAGTATCGGATAGGTAAATCCTCCATCTGTTGAAAGTAAAATATCAACATATGTTGCGTTTATTCCGTTTCCTGTTGTGCCAGCAACAGTCCAAGTTACAGTTTGATTACTTCCTGCAACCCAAGAAACATTAGTATTGGGAGTGTTTACTAAAAATGGACCTACATTAGCAACGGTAACAACCATATCATCTCTTCCTGTTTGTCCTCCGTTAGAAGTTTGATTATCACGAACGGTCAAAGCAAAATTTAGAGTTCGAGCAACACTTGGAACCACTTCCCACGCTGGGGCTATAACATTATTGATAACACTTTGTAAAACTGGCATGTATCTGTTTGGTGATGAAATTGGACTTCGAGATCTAAAATTTGGACCATTAGGTGCAGTTTGAACTGGTGGTTGTGTTGAAACTTCAAAGTTTGTTTGTTCCCAACAATAAGTTAATGATGCATTATTAGCATCTGTTGCATTTCCTTTAAGAATAAATGGAGTACTTTTTGGAATTGTATAATCTAGACCAGCATTCACAACTGGAGGAATATTGCCACTTAATATAATGTTAGCACAAGTAGCTGTTGCAATAATGTTAGATTCTATTTCACCAATGCTTATGGCGCTAAAATGGTCGTCAGAATGTGGTTGAATATCCTGCGATCCGCAAATTCCAGCGTAAGCCATAATCGTAGTACCACTTCCAGGTTCCACTGCTGTTGGATCATTTCTATTTCCCGAACAACTTCCTATTGAACCATTAAAAGTGTGATTTCCGCCAAACTGATGTCCCATTTCGTGTGCTACATAATCAATATCATAAGCATCTCCAACTGGAGCTGCAGAACCCGTAATGCCACTTGCTTTATTTCCATCAACGCACACCACGCCAACGCCAGCTAATCCTCCTCCACCAGTACTTACGGTATGACCAATATCAAAATTTTGATTTCCAATTATGGAACTTATTGTAGCTTCACTTTGACCGATTAATGTTCCTGCATTATTATTATCAAATGGATCGGTTGCAGCATTTGTATAAATTACTAAATCGGTATTGTTGACTAAAACCAGACGAACTGATAAATCTCTTTCATATAATAAATTTACACGATTAACCGTTACAACAATTGCTGCTAAAGCTTGTGGTTTTGTGCCTCCAAAAAATGCCGTGTATTCACCAGTTGCTGCAATAGCCAATCGATAAATTCTAAATTTACTATCGCTATTTAATGGTGAAGCTGTAGAATTTGATTTTGAAGAGCTACCTTTTTCCAAAGATTTATCTCCAGTAAGACATTCAAAACTTTTTGATTTAATTGCTTCTTTCTTTTCATAAACTATAAATGTGTTTAAATCTTTGGTAAATGTATCCATCAACATCGTATCTGCATTGCCAGAAAGTTTCATCATGTGCAATCCAAATGGTGTAATGCTGAAACGAATACTCGCTGTTTTATCTTCTACTCCTATTCCAGAATATGTTTTTATTTCGGGATATTTTTGGGCTAGTTCCTCTTCCATCATGGGAGAATTGTAAACCTTAAAATGTTCTATTTGTCCGGATGCATTTGGAAAGGAAACAATAACGGTCGACTCCACATTATTTAAATCTTTAGGAGCATTTAAAATTTGTTGTTTAAGAGCATTTAAATCTGTTTGAAATAACAAATATTTTGCTGGCATGGATGTTTTATCCATTTTTTCGATAGCTCGCACATTTTCTAAAGTAACAGCACGCCATGAATTTTGGCTAAAACTAAATTGAAAACAACTAAATAAAATAAGAAGTAAGAGTAGATTTTTTTTCATATTGGACTAAATTTTCTTGAGATTTAAAAACAAATAGTCAGCTAAGTTATTGAAATAAATTAGAATACTAAAATTTTAAAACTACATAGAAATTTACAATCCCAATATCATTTTTGATTTTGGTAATAACCGCTCTACAAATTTAGAATAAGCAAGACTTGACGGATGCAAACCATCTGATGCAACAAGAGCTGGATTTGTTGCACCTTGTTGTGTAATATCAGTAATATTTACAAATTTAATTCCTAGTTGTGATGCATAATTGGTAGCAAACGAATTATAATTTTGAATTTGAGCTGAAATAGCAGCCTGATTTCCAGTTCCTTGTCCATAAGGAGTATATGCATAATCTGGAATTGAAACAATAATTACATTGTTTTTATTGCCTTTTGCTTTGGCAATAGCAGTGTTTACTAACTCTGGAAATTCTTGTTGGTATAAACTAAAGGGTTTATTTTGATATTGATTATTAACTCCTATCAAAAGTGTGACCATATCATAATCAGATGAAGGATTCTGAGACGCAATAGCATTTTTTAAATCAGTAGTAGTCCAACCAGTTGTCGCGATAATATCAGTCGTAAAAGTGGTACTTGAGGGTATATATTTTTTTAAACTATCTTGCAATTGTATGGGAAATCTACAAGTTTGACAAACGCTTTAACCAATTGTATAACTGTCGCCAAGTGCCAAATATTTTATATGTTTTGTACTTGGTAGCTCAGTATTATAGGAAACTGCAGAGTTTGTTGTACAACTTGCAAAAAACAGCAGAATAATTGGAATTAAATAATATTTAAAAATATATTTCATTTTATGGTTTATGAGAGGTATATTATTTTATACTAATTCTAATTTTTCGATAATTTGCTCTTCAATTGCATCCCATAAACCTATTCTTTTATCTAATGCTTCCATAGATGTTTCCTGCATTTCTTTCCATTTAACATCGTTAGTGCCACATAACTCCACTATCATTTTCATAGCCATTGGTCCGTGTTCATCAGCATCTAATGCTATGTGACGTTCAAAATAGTATACTAGTTTGTCAAGATTAGTTTCAGGAAAATTGGTTTGAAAATTTCTCAAAATTTCAGTAAACATACTCGGAATTAAATCCTCTCGACCAAAAGTAAAAGCAGCAGCAATTTTATGAGGTTTTCCTTCATCTATAATTCTAAAAGTAAAATCTAAAAAAGCTTTTACACTTGGATGTAAATTACTTTTTTTAATTGATACAAATATGTTTTTTGTTTGATTTACATTTTCTAGAAATGCCAATATAGGGGTTGTATCAGCTCCACAATCGGTCATGGCATCTAAATACATTTCAAAATGGCTGGATCTTTTGCCGTCTAAAGTTACATCAGTCTCTTCTGCAACTACAATTTCGTTTATCAAATAACGTGTTTCAGGATTTCCTGTTGGTAACCAAGGAGTTGTTGTGCAAGTTAACTTTTCTTGAAGCGCTTTTAACAGTGACATAAAATCCCATACAGCAAACACATGATTTTCTAAAAAAGTATGAAGCTCATCAACGGTTTTAACTTTTTCGTATAAGGAGTGCTGTAACAGTTGTTGTTTTTGAGATTCTATTGCTTCATTAATATACTCAATGTTCATAGCGTATTTTTTTTAATAATTTACGTATTTTTTGTTTATGTTAGTTTTTAAAATACTAAACAAAATTAAAAAAAGCTTCCCAGTGACGAGAAGCTTTTGTATAAATTTTAATTATTGTTTGATGTTTTATTTGAATGCAGGAATTCCCGTAATATCTGCTCCTGTAATTAGTAAATGAATATCGTGAGTTCCTTCGTACGTTAAAACAGATTCTAAATTCATCATGTGTCGCATTATTGAATATTCGCCAGTAATCCCCATTCCGCCCAGCATTTGTCGTGCTTCTCGAGCAATTTCTACAGCCATCATCACATTGTTACGTTTTGCCATAGATATTTGAGCCGTTGTTGCTTTACCTTCGTTTCGCAACACTCCTAGTCTCCAAGTCAACAACTGTGCTTTAGTAATTTCGGTAATCATTTCGGCTAGTTTCTTTTGTTGTAATTGTGTAGCCGCAATTGGTTTGTCAAACTGAATTCGTTGTTTTGCGTAACGCAAAGCAGTATCATAACAATCCATCGCAGCGCCAATTGCACCCCAGGCAATTCCGTATCTGGCAGAGTCTAAACATTGCATTGGTGCTCCAAGTCCTGATTTTCCTGGTAATAAATTTTCTTTTGGAACTTTTACGTTATCAAAAATCAATTCTCCTGTTGATGAAGCTCGAAGTGACCATTTGTTGTGTGTTTCTGGAGTTGTAAAACCTTCCATGCCACGCTCTACAATCAATCCGTGAATACGTCCTGTTTCATCTTTTCCCCAAACTACCGCAATGTCAGCAAATGGAGCATTAGAGATCCACATTTTAGCACCATTCAATAAATAATGATCGCCTTTATCTTTAAAATTAGTAGTCATTCCACTAGGATTAGACCCATAATCGGGTTCTGTTAATCCAAAACATCCCATCATTTCTCCCGTTGCAAGTTTGGGTAAATATTTTTTGCGTTGTTCTTCGTTTCCGAATTTCCAAATCGGGTACATTACTAAGGAGGATTGTACTGATGCAGTCGAACGAACACCTGAGTCACCTCGTTCTATTTCTTGCATAATCAAGCCGTACGAAATTTGATCTAAGCCTGAGCCACCGTATTCCTCAGGAATGTAAGGACCAAAACCGCCAATTTCTCCTAATCCTTTAATAATTTGTTTCGGAAATTCGGCACGTTGCGCATACTCTTCGATAATAGGAGAAACTTCACGTTTCACCCATGCACGTGCAGAGTCGCGCACTAATTTATGTTCTTCTGTTAGTAAATCGTCTAACAAATAATAATCTGGAGCTTGAAATAAATCTGGTTTCATTTTCTAAAAGTGATTAGTATTTAGTAAAATCATTTTACGAAATCGTTTGCAAAGTTAATAAAACATATTTGAGAAATGGTTCAACGTTTGTTATAATTTTTTGAAGCTACCTGCCTGTCGGCAGACAGGTTTCCTGTAATTCAGTACAATGGGCTACATCTTCAAATAAAAATCTTTTGTCAACTCAATATATTCATCAGTATATTCATGACGATTGATTTCGATAACCAATTCGTCAGCAGTTAATGTCGCAAGTTCATAACGTTTAAAAGCTAATAAACTTCGCACTATTGGAGTGTTGTGCGTGCCTTTTACACGAGTAACTTTTACAGGAAAAAGGGCAACTTGGGCACATAAATCTATAAAATGTTCTTCTTCTTTATATGGAATAATTACTGCAAAAATTCCGTTTTCAGAAAGCAGTAAATCGGCAGCTTCTACCAAATCTTCAAACGGTAATGCATCCTGAAAACGAGCTTGATTTCTAACTAAAATTTGAGATTTAAAATCTTCAGAATAAAAAGGGGGATTGGATATTATGATGTCATATTCCACATCCGGTTCTTCAACAAATTCGTCCAAACCCGCATGAAAACAAAATAATCGATCACTCCAGGGCGAATTTTCAAAATTATCGACACATTCTTCATACGCTTCTTCTTCTATTTCGATAGCGTCAATTTGTTCGGCATACGTGCGTTGTGCTAGCATTAAAGATAAAATTCCAGTGCCAGCACCAATATCCAGTATTGTATTTGGACTATTATTTACAGGACACCAAGCACCAAGCAAAACCGAGTCTGTGCCAATTTTCATAGCGCTTTTTGTTTGGTTTACTGCGAATTGTTTAAATTGGAATTTTTGCATTTGATTTATTTAACTATCTTATGCAAAACTATGAAATAGATTTTACTCTTTTATCATTTTTGTACTTGCTACATCCACTTCAGCTAAACAAAGTATTCATTTTTATCACTATGTTACGCAAATTTCTCATGAATTTGCGTTTGTTATTGATACTAAATTTAAACTTAATCAAATTTAAAATAAACGCCCTAAATAGTGTCTAACTTTTTGGGGCATGTTCAGGGGACATTTGCACAACTTTTCATTGGAACTCTTTGCGGAGCTGGGCTATACCTTGTGGGACATATCAGCGCTAATTGGGTTGAGAAAGTGTACAGTTGACCATATAGAATATACAGTTGATAATGTACAATCTACAATAGACCAAATAAATCGTACAGTAGATTAAGTACAATGTACAGTAGACCATGTACAGACTACAGTAGAGCAAATGCAATCTACAAAATGAAAAGTACAGAGTAAAGTAGAACAAGTACAATGTACAAAAGGCAAAGTACAGTGTACAGTAGATTAAGTACAATGTACAGTAGACCATGTACAGACTACAGTAGAGCAAATACAATCTACAAAAGTTAAAGTACAGAGTACAATTGAACAAGTACAATGTACAAAAGGCAAATTACAGAGTACAGTAGAACAAGTACAATGTACAGTAAACTAAATACAGAGTAAGTTT
>JACMPO010000059.1 GCA_014377455.1 Flavobacterium sp. | reverse complement strand
GGAAAATATAATCGTTCCGTTAGAGCAGTATTTTGACGGTAAAAAATACACGGATGTTTACCAAATTTTAGAAGATATTTTAAAAGCAAATTGCTTAACATTATATTCTTATCGTGGTTATTGGTGGTTAGAAGGTTTTTCAATAAAAAAAGACACTCAGGTTTTGGCTTATGAATTTGGCTTGGATGGTAGATTTTTAAACATGGTGGATTTCACAAAGAAAAGCAAGCAATATATTCATTCTGAAGGCACAGTAAATTTTACAGGAATTACGCCTTTTGTGAGTGTTTATGTAGATTCGAATTCGAAAGGCGATAAAAATTTATTGTCGGATGAAGTTATTAGAATTGATAAGATTAATACAATTACAAATTCTGAACAAATTACTTGGAATCCAAGAGAATTTAAAGATTGGATTGTAAATACGGATGGTAATTTTGTTTATAGACCTTCTTTAAATAATAATAGATCATTAGCGTTATTTTATCAAAATAATCCAATAAATCCACAAGGAACTTACAATGAAGCGCAAGGTTTATTAAATTATTTTGATTGTCCGGAAAATCCATATTTTAAAAAAGATGTACTTTATGAATTAGAATTTGAATTTTCCGCTTTTTTTGGAGCTGGAAATATAGTTCAATTAAAAGATAGTTTAGAAAGTGGAAAGTTAGATAACACATTGAATTTTCAAATGTTTATCAATAATAAAGAGATATTATCGAATAGACCATCTTTTGCAATAAGTAAAAAAATAACATACGATAGAACAAATACAAGTTCTTTTGATTTTGCTGTAGAAGGAAAATTCACTTTGAAATATGAATTTAAAGTAACTGAAAGTGGATTTTTAAAATTCAGAATAATTTATCCGATATTAATGGAAGGTGTGGGATTAGAAACGCCTGGTACTCCATATAATATTTACATTAAAAAACTAAAAATAAATGTTGTAGAAGATTATGATATTACAGAAAATGTAAATGCAGTTCGGGATATAAAATTTACAGAAAAATTAGATTATAGCACAAAATTCAATTCTTCTTATGATACATCTTTTAAAAATAATTTTGGCTTAGGTAAACCTAAAAATTCAAATTATTTTTTTGAAATAAACACAACATGGCCTAATCCTGATTACAATGGCTATTATGGTAATGTTAATGTAAATCAAAATAATCTGGTTACTATTAAATACTGGTATATTGATTTAGAAACGTATAAAAGGTTATTTATTGAAAAATTTACAAAAACATTTTTTTTCGAAAAATTAAATGGGAAAAAGAAATATTTTACTTCTTTTTTAAGATATAAACCTACGGATAATTATATCCGTTTAGGGTTTATAAAAGCTTTTACTGGTTTAGAAGCGTCTTTACCAAAAGGACTGGAAGCTTATGTTGATTATCAATCTACCGATAAACTAAAATACATGGCTGTTTTGTATGATAATGAAAATTTATCAAAACGGTTAAACTGGAAAATTTTTGGCACAACACAAGTTTTAAATTACAACAAAACTGTTGCAAAATTATTGCACGCTATTCAGCCGGAACCAATGTTTCGATTAGATACAACTGTTTTGGATTTGGTTTTTCCTGAAAATCTAATTTCATTCTTCTACAACGGCGAAAACAAAAAATTTATACCAACAACTTTGTCTTTAGATTTATTTGAAGGCAAAACAAACATAACAGCAACCGAAGCAAAATTTGTTGAATTAACCGATATAAGTTATGAGTAATATTATTCAAATCGTAATAAACGAAAACGTAAATCGTGCAAAAATTGCAGATGTTTTAACCAAGGGCGAATTTTATATCGATGTCGTTAATAATTATTTTCCTGTTCAGCCAGATTTAACAGTGATTGCTTTTTCGATTTTAGATGCCGCTTATAAAGAAGCTTTTTTAAAAGTAATTGACCAGGCGACTTTTGCTGTAGAAGGAAATGTAAAGGTTTGGAATATCGTAAAAAATGGAAAATCTTTTGATTTAACAGACGCGAAAATTCGCGATCAGATCAATACAGAATCGCTCACAACTTATGTTGATGACGGAACACCAATAAAATTAAAAATTGAAGTACCAGGATTCTCATCCAGTAATTTTAGAGAAATTGATCTTTGGTACAATCAAACTTTAAACCCGGCCGATGTTGCTTTATTGGCAGAAATTGGAATTACAATAACAGGTAACGGAACTGTTTTTTCAATAGCAAACGCCATTGAATGTAAAGTAAGTTTTGCGAAACCAACGGCGATTTTAGATGTTTATTTGATCAATTATACTGAAGCAAACACAATAATTCAAAAAACATCTGGCAATGAATAACACGATTCATATTATCAATTTTAAACCTAAAAAATTTAATGTTCCGGCAGTCTTGAAAAAAAGATTAAAAACACAAAATAATAAATTTTTAATTACCCAGGATGGGAAAAAAATACTAATATAATGGAAGATGTAAAGCTTAACGAATTACCAGAATGGACCGATCCGTTACCAAACGATGCTGAAATTTATACAGTTGTCGACGATGTATCGTATCGTGTAAAAAAAGAAAATTTAGCTCCTTTAATTTTAATTGAAAAAACTAAAGCCGAAATTGATGTTTTAGTTGAAGCTAGACAATTGGTTCCGGGCGCAACTTATAAAATTACAGGTGTTGATACAGGAACTCGTGGAGCTGATGGCGTAACGGTAATTGTAAAAGCAATTAGTGGTACAGCTTTTTCAACAGATGCTGAAATCACTAAAAACGGTTCATTTATAGCTTCAGGAATTAGTGATTTTGATCAAATTGGTTTTACAGATTTAATAAATTTATTTTATACGGCAGGAAGAGTTCGAAACGGCTTGAATTATTTTTATCCAAATAATGCTCAGACTTTAGAGGGTAGTCAATTAATAGTTTTAGGAACTCAATATGTTTTTGGTTCGATAACTGAAGGTAGCTTTATTCCATCTATCAAGACAATTGGAACTTACAACCATCGTAATGATTCGGTTTCATTTTTAGAAGTAAGAAATCAGCTTACAAATGAAATTATTGACAATGCACCTGGAAAGGTTTTGGTCGATAAAGAATGGGTTTTAAGTAAGTTAATACCTTTAGGCAAACTAAAACTTACCGATTTTGATGGTACAACTATTTATGATTTAGCCAGTGCGAGAACGTGGATAGAACAATATACAACAGCTACTAAAACCAACGAAAGTTTCTTTGATGGCAGTTATTATTTGGACGTGCCTATTGGAAGTGATTTTTCGTTGATAGATAATTTTTGTGCAGATGTAAACATTCAGGTTCTTGACCCTTATGGATGTATTGGTATAGTGGGAGATGGATTCATTTTTAATAACCCAAACGATAATGTTTTAAAAAATATAACAGCTGGATATAATTTTCTACAAGATGCATCAGGAAACAATACAATAGGCGATGTTATTGCTGGAGTTGGTTTTTTAGCTGGTGCAATAGGTAATAATATTTTAGGAAATGTTATTGCAGTAGGTAATTTTTTAAAAAACGCATCAGGAAACAATACAATAAAAAATGTAACTACTGGAGGTGGTTTTTTAGCATATGGATCAGGAAAAGTAGAAATTAACCAAATAATCTCTATTGGTACAAATGCTTTTGAAAATTTTAACAGTGTAGTCTACATTTATAAAGATTTGCCCAATAATGTAAATTTAATTGATGAAAATGGTAATGGTGTAGTTGGTTCAAGCACAACATATGCAAACGCAACATTTTTTACAAGTGGCTCAAACGCGACACTCCACTTAAATAGAAATATGTCAGCGCATAGTTTAGCAACAACGGCAGCCGCCAATGGTGCAAACGTAATTTTTGATTTATAAAAATAATTAGATATGAAACAATTTTTTAAAAATATAATCGGAAGTTTTAACAACAGCCCCGATGGTAGTTCAGGAAAAAAACTAACGGCTTTATTTTCAATGATTTTTTGCTTTGTTGTGCCTATTGTAACGTGGACAGTTTGGGCATATCAGCACAATGATTTTAGCTTATTGACAGCCGTATTGGTTATAGCATCGTCTTTAATAACAGCAATGTTTGTGACTAATGAAGTCGGTAAAAAAATAAATGGAGATAACGAACAAAAATAATACGATATGGATTTAGATAATTTAAATTTTAAAGCAAAAGACGTAATTCAGTTTAGCGTTTACATAATTTCACTTTCAGTATTT
>JACMPO010000006.1 GCA_014377455.1 Flavobacterium sp. | reverse complement strand
TTAATATGATGCAAATATAATAATATTTTATCTTTAAAATCAATTTACCCCAAAAATTAAGGGGTTGTTTTTATTTTTTGATACAATTTATAGATTTTGGGAATAGTTTTTGCAAAAATTTTATTTAAAGAAATGCTGTTAGTTTTAAGGAATAAATTATCTTTTGAATCATTGTCTTATATTTGCTTTAAATTTTGAATCTATGACGGCTTGGATCTTATTTATTGTTAGTGTTTTATTTTTTCTAGCTGTAGATTTAGGAATATTTAATAAAATACCTCGTGTAATTTCTTCTAAAGAAGCTGGAATTTGGACTGGAATTTGGGTTGCTATTTCAATTGCTTTTTCGGGTATTATTTATGTTTTATATGATAACAATTGGATTTTAAATTCCACATCGATAGCACCAGAAGTCGCCACAATTAAATTTATAACTGGCTATTTAATTGAACTTTCGCTTAGTGTTGATAATATTTTTGTAATTGCATTGATTTTTACATCGTTTAAAATACCATTAAAATATCAGCATCGGGTTTTATTTTGGGGAATTATTGGCGCCATCATTTTCAGAGGATTAATGATTTATTTTGGAGTGGTTTTAGTTACTAAATTTTATTGGATGAATTATGTTTTTGGGTTATTCTTAGTTTTTACAGCTCTAAAAATGCTTTTCCAAAACGAAGAAGTTGCACTTGATCCTCAAAAAACTTTTGTTTTTAAACTAATAAATAAATTTATTCCAGTAACTAAAACAATCGAGGGTGAACATTTTTTTGTGAAACAAAATTTAAAAAATTATGTCACACCTCTTTTTGTAGCTTTATTAGTTATCGAAGTTATGGATGTAATTTTTGCCCTCGACAGTGTTCCAGCCATTTTCGCTATAACATCTGATCCATTTATAGTTTTTAGTTCAAATATATTTGCAATTCTTGGCTTGCGATCTCTGTATTTTTTCTTGGCAAATATGCTCGAAAAATTCAGTTATTTAGAGTATAGTTTGATTGCAATTTTAATTTTTGTAGGGATAAAAATGTTGATTCATCATTACTACGAAATTTCAGAGTGGATTTCCCTTGTTTTTATTGCAACTTCTCTTGGAGTTGGAGTTTTAGTTTCTTTAAAAATGTCTAGTAATAAGGAGTAATAACAAATAAACCATTCAGAAAAGAATGGTTTATTTAAAATTAAATTTTAATTTTAATTGATCTTCAAAACTTTAGAATTATCAATTTTGAAATAATTTGCTACTGAGCTGTAATCATTAATATCGTATTGAAGGCTCGTTTTATTTGAAAAATTAGCTGGAATAATCACAATTCTCAAAACTTGGTTCAGTCTGTAGTTGTTGCTTACTGTAGCTAAATCAAAACCATCCATGTAAATGCTGGCATCATATTTTGTAAAATCAAAATCATATCTAAAATCTAAAGTTCCAGTAGAAGTATAATAGGTTTCTGGTAGTAATTTCCAAATATCTGCACCCGAACTAACACCAGATAATCGGTATACCAATATCATATCTGAGGCATAAATTGTGTGCGGAAAAGCAACTAAATTTGAAAAATTATTTGCTGGGGTAAATGATCTAGTTACTTCAAAAACTTCACCTATAACGGTATTATTATTTACAATATTTGAGGGTTGCGAATCTTGAACTGTGCAACTTTGTAACATCATCATCCCAATTAATGTTACCATAATTAATATTTTTTTGCTCATGATTTTTATGGGTTTTTTTAAATATTCTTGTACTTTCGATTTCATATTTTCTATAATTTAAATTTTAATTAAAACGTCAATTGCTATGCCAAAGATTTGTTTTAACAAAATATTGTAATTTAGCCATATGAAAAATAATCCAAAGCTCTTTATGGTTATGTTGGGTTGTCGTCCCGAAGGTCGTTTTACGGAGCAACACGATATTTTTTTTGGTATTGGCGAAACGCTTCAAGATTTGATTCCTGGTATGAAATTGTTTTGGAAAGAAGCGAAAGGGAATATCCATATTGATGCTTGGCGCGAAGTTACATTAGTCGATAATTATACAATTACTATAGTTCCTAAAAACAGTGTAACAACGAATACTAAAAAACTATTTTTTATCAATCTTGGTGGTTACAAGGAAAATGAATTTGAAGAATATCATTATAAAATTCTTGCTGTTGCTGATAGTTTAGCAGAAGCCACTAAAAAATCTAAAGAAACTATATTTTACAAACATTGTGGTTTTAAAGGTGCTACTTCCCATATTGATGATAAATTTGGAATCGATGTAGATGAAATTTATAACATTAAAGAAATTTTAGCACCGAGTTTCAAAGAAAAATATGAAATTTTAATTTCCAAAAATAGAGTAGATTCTGAAGATGACAAACTGCATATTGGTTACTTAAAATTAGATAAATTGAAAGCATTAATTCAAACCGATGGGACGAAATAACGAACGAAATATAAAGACTCACAACGATAAATTGCACAAAGAACAAGATAAAGAAAAGGCTAAAAAGTTGTTTCGTGTTGAAAAATTGAAAGAAATTTCAAAACAATTTAATCAAAATAAAAATTAACTTTAACTGCATTCGTTTTCAACAAATTCTAAATTAAAATACTATGACAACATGTTATTGTGGAAACCACTTATCGTTTGAAGAGTGTTGTAAACCTTTTATTGATGGCACAAGAAAACCTGCAACAGCGATTGAATTAATGAAGTCAAGATTCAGCGCTTATGCCACTGCGGATGCCGATTATTTGATTGAGACTACTCATAAATCTACTAGAAAATCACAAACCAAAGAAGCTATTGAAGCTTGGGCAACATCAAATCATTGGATTAAGTTAGACGTTATAGAAATAACCGATTTTACCGTAACTTTTGAAGCTCACTACATTGACAATCATAAATTAGAACAAATTCATTTTGAAAAATCAAATTTTGTTTTTGAAAACAATTCTTGGTATTATGTAGATGGAATTTTTAAAAAATAATAGTATTAAAATAAAGCACTTTCTCAAATGAAAAATAATCCATTTTATATTTTCCTTTTCTTGTCATTATTGACGTCAATTAGTTCAAATTGTCAATCCCAAGACGAAAAAATGTTGAAAGACATTTACAATGCAACATTAACAAATTCAAAATGTTACGATTGGCTTGATTTTTTATCAAATAAAATTGGATCTAGACTTTCAGGATCAGTTGGAGCAGAAAAAGCCGTGAATTATACAAAAGGACAACTTGAAAATTTAGGTTTGGATCGTGTTTTTCTGCAAGAAGTTATGGTTCCAAAATGGGTGCGAGGTGAAAAAGAAATTGCCTACATTTTAGATAATAATAAAAAAACTATAGTTCCAGTCTGTGCTTTAGGTGGCAGTATTGCTACATCAAAAAATGGCTTAACAGCTCAGGTAATTGAAGTGCAAAGTATAAAAGAACTCGCAAGCTTAGGACTTGAAAAAATAAAAGGGAAAATAGTTTTTTTTAATCGTTCCATGGATAATGGACAACTTGAAGCATTTAATGCCTATTCGGGTGCCGTAGATCAGCGTTATTCTGGTGCTAAAGAAGCATCAAAATATGGTGCTGTGGGAACTATTGTGCGTTCGATGAATTTACGATTAGATAATTTTCCGCATACTGGTGCTATGAGTTATGGCGATATTCCAAAAGAAAATTACATTCCAACTTGTGCCATTTCTACAAACGGAGCAGAAATATTGAGTAAATTATTAAAGAAAAATTCGGAACTAAAATTTTATTTAAAACAGTCTTGCCAAAAGTTTGATGATGTTTTATCGTATAATGTGGTTGGCGAAATAAAAGGAAGTGAACATCCAGAAAATATAATTGTAGTTGGCGGACATCTAGATTCATGGGATTTAGCCGATGGTTCTCAAGACGATGGTGCTGGCGTAGTTCAAAGTATGGAGGTTTTAAAAGTTTTTAAAAACTTAAATTATAAACCTAAAAACACAATTCGCGTGGTACTTTTTATGAATGAAGAAAATGGTGGAAAAGGAGGAAAGAAGTATAACGAGTTAGCACAGACGAATAATGAAAATCATATTTTTGCTCTGGAAAGTGATTCTGGTGGTTTTACTCCTCGAGGTTTTACATTTGAATGTTCAGAGAGTCAATTAATTAAAATGCAAATGTGGAAAAATATTTTTGAACCTTATAACATCCACTTATTTGCTAAAGGACATTCGGGATCGGATATCGAACCATTAGAATCAAAAAATATTATAAAAGCTGGATTGCGTCCAGATTCTCAGCGTTATTTTGATTATCATCATGCAAAAAATGATACATTTGATTCGGTTAATAAACGAGAATTAGAACTTGGAGCTGCTACAATGGCATCTTTTATTTATCTAATAGATACTTACGGAATTTAGGATTATTAATCAATTTTAGTCTACATAATACTGAAAATAAGTCAGTTAAAGATTTCTTAAATCAAGTCATTTTTTCATTTTGAGGTTTGTTTTTATGTCAAATTGACTTTTATTTTGAGTTGGTATATAATTTGTTTTTTTTGTTTTCAAATTCAAAGAATGTTTAGCTTAAAAATTAATTAATCATGAACTTAGTTAAAAGACAATCAGTACCGTTAGCATCAGTTATTGATGAATTGTTTAAACCAGATTGGTTTGGAGGTTTTCAAGATTTTGAAAAAAATGTTCCCTTAGTTAACATCCAAGAAGCTGAAACCAATTTTTTAATTGAACTAGCTGTTCCTGAAATGAAAAAAAAAGATTTTAATATTGAGATTGATTCCAATGTTTTAACGATTTCTTCAGTAATATTAAATGAAAATGAAGAAATTAATTTTAATGGAAGATATACTCGAAAAGAATTTAATTTCTCATCTTTTAAAAGAAGCTTTACCTTATCAAATACTGTTAATACAGAAAAAATTAATGCTCTTTATGAAAATGGAGTTTTAGCAATTACACTTCCAAAGAAAGAAGAGGCATTGCCAAAACCCAAAAGATTGATTGAAATTAATTAAATAAATTTCAACCTAAAAATAAGCCGTTACTTTTAAGTAACGGCTTATTTATTTACTATGGTTTGAGTTTTTTACTTTTTTTCTAAAGCTAATTGCTTTCTACTTTTATATGCTTTTAAGTATTCACCTTTTGGTTTTCCGTCGTCAAATGAACTCCATTTCACTAGCGTTCGCACTGCCATTCTTGCATCTTTATTAGTCCAATTTTCATATTCTATTCGGTATAAAGCCGAATACATTTCTGCTCTTCCAACACCATGATAGCAATGAATCAAAACCGGATAATTTGCTTTGTTATCCATAATTTTAAAAAAAATATCAAGATTTTCCTTTTTTGGTACTTGATCAGAGCCATCATTAAAGTAGTTTACACCCTTTATTTTCTTAATAGCATTTTGCTCAGCAGTCAATTCTTGTGGTATTTCAGGATTATTTGTTAAATCTGCAGTGCCAGGAAAACGCAAATCAACAATCGATTTTATATGATATTTTTTTACATAATCTGCAATTTCATCAGGCGGAATAACTCCCGATTTGTACACTTTTCCTTCTGTTATGGTTTCAAAATTATGATTTATGTTCATGTCATAAACATATTTTCCAACTCCAATTAAAATTAGTAACAGTACTACTAAACCTATTTTTTTCTTTGTATTCATGATTTTAATTATTTGATGAGCCTAATTTTTTGTCAATAACGCGTTCCATGTAATCTTGCACAAATGCCTTGCATCTTAATTCCAATAAATCCATTTCGGCATTTCGTTTTGAAATTAAATTGACTTTTAAGTCTTTGTCATTTTTATCATAAAATCCAAGGGCTTTTTCACCATCAAAGGTACAAATATAATTGCCACTCATATATTGATAAGTATTTGCAGAATATCGAACAACAAAAGGAGGTACTTTAGATTCATTTATCAAACTGCGACCCCAGCTTCTAAAAGGTTTGTTGTAGCCAATCATATCCAAAATTGTAGGATAAATATCTATTTGTTGTGCAAAATTTTTATTCACGCCTACATATTTTTCATTAGGAGTGTAAACAAGCATGGCTACTGCATTTTTATTGATTTCTTTGCCATATTCGTCATAATAAATTAAATTTCCGTGATCGCCTACTAAAACAAAAATGGTGTTGTTAAACCAAGGTTCTTTTTTAGCTTTATTAAAAAATTGCTTTAAAGAAAAGTCAGTATATCTGATGCATTTATGCATAATACAAGGATCTTCATCTTTAAAAACCTTTTTATATTTTTCAGGAACTTGATAGGGTTCGTGTGATGAAACCGAAAACAATGTAGCCATAAAAGGTTGCTTGAAAGTACTAATTTTATTATTGAAATACTGCATAAAAGGTTCATCCCAAATGCCCCAAACGCCATCAAAATCAGCATCATTATTGTATTCTGTTTTGCCGTAATAGGAATTGATTCCCAATATATTTGCGTAGCCTAAAAATCCCATGGAACCATTTGGAGCACCGTGAAAAAACGAAGTGGAATATCCGATACTTTTAAGGGTTGAAACTAGCGATTCAGTATTTTGTTGCGGATAAGGTGATGACGTAAAAGCATCTTTAAACGATGGAATTCCAGCTAAAACCGATGAAACGGCATGAATTGATTTATATCCATTAGAATAGGCATTTGTAAATATCAAACTGTGTTGCGCAAGCGAATCTACAAAAGGCGTAAACCCTTTGTAATTTGGGATATTCATATCTTTATTGAAACTTCCGTAGTATTCTTTAGAGTTGCTTTCTAAAATTAGTATGACAATATTAGACTTCGTTTCTGGATTATTTTTATACTGTTTTATGGGAACTACAAGCGTATCAATTGTTGCTTGACTTACCAAATTTATTTTTTTAAAATTGTTGCTAAACATAGTTCTAATCAATGCAAAAGGCGTGTTTAAAACTACATCTGCCTGCGATGCATTCTGGACATAGCGACTGGCGTCCAGCAAATTTATAGGACGTGTACTTTTTTTAAAATCGCCCCTAATACCACCAATACATGAGGTTGTAATTATTAAAAAACAAATTGTTGAAAATCCAAAATAAGAAATCGAAGGACTGATTTGCTTGTATGATACACTAACTTTTTTGTATAAATAAACCCATAAAAAGCTACAAAGTAGAAATAAAACTAATACGTGCCAGTAGTTAATTGAAAAATTAAAAAATAATAATCCTTTATTGCTTTCGTGCTCCAATGAATCAAAAACGGCTACTGTACTGCGCCCGAAATTATATTTATAATAAATAAAATCTACAAAATTTGTAGCATAACCTATAAGATTAAAAATGAAATAAACATAAAACAACATTTGCTGGTAATTCTTTTTAGTATTTATAACAAATGGAAGAATGGAAAGAACAATAAATAACGAATTAATGTAAATAATTGCTGTAGTATCAAACACTAAACCGTGATAACATAAGCTAAAAAAGTCTGCAATACCAGAAGTTTTAATAAGGTTGTGATTGTAAACAAAAAAAAGAACTCGAGCAACAAAATAGAAAATGTAAGCTAATAAAATTCTGAAAGCTAAAACTTTATATTCGTTTAATCGAGGAAATGATTTCATTTAAAAGGCATTTTTTAATAATACAAAATTACGTATTTAAAAATATGGAAATGTTTTTTTAGGAAATATTTAAATATCCGATATTGTATTCAATTTGTTATGTAGTGATTGGATAAAAATTTAGATTTGTATATCAAAATTTATATCAAATGAAAAAATATTTTCTTCACATAATAGTATTGATATTTGTAAATAATGTCTTTTCACAGAATTCAATAAAAGTGAGTTCTGGAAAACTAGATTTTTTGGTAAATTTTGAATCTAAATTTGTGACTCAACGAAATGTTGCTATTTGGTTACCAAATAATTATGATTCAAAGAAAAAGTATAATGTTTTGTACATGCACGATGGACAAATGCTTTTTGACGCCTCATCTACATGGAATAAGCAATCGTGGGAAGTAGATGAAACTATCGGAGAATTATTAAAACAAAATAAAATTAAAGATGTACTTGTGGTTGGAATTTGGAACAGCGAAAAGTCACGTCATGCTGATTATTTTCCTCAAAAACCGTTCGAAGGTTTGTCAAAGTCGCAACAAGATTCTATTTATAATGCCAGTAGAGCAAATGGGAATAGTATTTTTAATGATTTAAAAGTACAATCTGATAGTTATTTGAAATTTCTGGTGCAAGAACTAAAGCCATATATCGATTCAAGATATGCTGTTTATAAAGATTTCTCCCATACATTTATTGCTGGAAGTAGCATGGGAGGTTTGATTTCTATGTATGCAATTTGCGAATATCCCAAAATTTTTGGTGGAGCAATTTGCATGTCAACCCATTGGCCAGGAATTTTTAAGGTAGAGGGAAATCCAATTCCAAAAGCATTTTTTAATTATCTAGAAACGCATTTGCCAGATCCAAAAAATCACAAATTTTACTTTGATTACGGAACAGAGACTTTAGATAAATTATATGAAACTTTACAACCTAAAGTAGATTTGATTCTTGCTGAGAAAGGGTATTCTTCTAAAAACTGGATTACAAAAAAATTTGAAGGTGACGATCATTCCGAGCGATCTTGGAGTTCTCGGTTTCATGTTCCAATAGAATTTATGTTGAAAAAATAATTACTTTTCAATATAAAATATTCTTTATTATTTAAAACTATTCAGTAATTTTATAAAAATTAATAATTCAAAAAATACTATGAAATTTACAAGAAGCGCAAGCACAAACTGGAAAGGTACCGGAATGGAAGGAAAAGGATCAATAAGTACTCAAAGTACAACTCTAGATCACGCTCAGCTATCATTTAAAACCCGTTTTGATGAAGGTGTTGGTACAAATCCAGAGGAATTAATTGGTGCGGCACACTCAGGATGTTTTACAATGCAATTGAGTTTTTTGCTGACCGATTTGGGTTTTCCAGCAACTAATTTAGATACCGTTGCAAAAGTAACTTTTGAAGACGGATCAATAACCGAAATAAACCTCGATTTAAAAGCTACAATTCTTGGAATCACAGAATCTGATTTTCAAGAAACTGCAGCTAAAGCTAAAGAAATATGTCCTATTTCTAAATTGCTAAATACTAAAATCAACTTAGTTGCAACCTTAGTTTAAAATTTATTTAAAAAATGTAAAACCTTTCTTTTCAAATTGATTAGAAAGGTTTTTTTATTTTAATACTTTAATGGACATCTAAAAAATCTTATTTTTGCAAATAAGAATCACCTTTTATCAATTGTAAATTTTAACATCAGATGAATACGATTACGGCAACCAATTTTAATTTTCCAAATCAAAAATCAGTGTACAGAGGCAAAGTTCGGGAAGTTTATAACATTAATGATGAACTTTTAGTGATGATATCAACCGATAGACTTTCAGCTTTTGATGTTGTTTTACCAAAAGGGATTCCTTATAAAGGTCAGATTCTGAATCAAATTGCGACCAAATTTATGGAACTTACGAAAGATATTGTTCCAAATTGGTTACTTGCAACTCCAGATCCGAATGTTGCTGTTGGCTATTTATGTGAACCATTTAAGGTTGAAATGGTAATTCGTGGCTATTTATCTGGACATGCTGCACGTGAATATGCACTTGGAAAACGAAGTATTTGTGGCGTCAAAATGCCTGAAGGCCTTAAAGAAAACGACAAATTTGAAATTCCTATAATAACACCTACAACAAAAGCTGAAAATGGTTCACATGACGAAGATATTTCACGAGAATTAATTTTATCTAACAACATTGTTAGTGAAGAAGATTATTTAATTTTGGAAAAATACACAAGAGATTTGTACCAACGTGGAACCGAAATCGCTAAAAATAAAGGATTAATTTTAGTAGACACAAAGTATGAATTTGGAAAAACTAAAGATGGAAAAATTGTACTCATTGATGAAATTCATACGCCAGACTCTTCAAGATATTTTTATTTAGATGGCTATCAAGACAGACAAAATAGAGGAGAAGATCAAAAACAATTATCTAAAGAATTTGTTCGTAGATGGTTAATAGAAAATGGTTTTCAAGGTAAAGAAGGACAACAAATTCCCGAAATGACTGATCAATATATAGAAACCATTTCTGATCGTTACATCGAATTATATGAAAATATTTTAGGAGAAAAATTCCAAAAAGCTGATGCTAACAATATCAATGAAAGAATTGAAAACAATGTTTTGGGTTATTTAAAAAATAAATTTTAATGCTCACTAAATTACTTTTTCTTTTTTTATTTCCATTGATAGTTTTTTCACAAATAGAAACATCTATCAAACTAAAAGTTGCGATGATGCAAAATTGTGTTAAAAAAGGAGTTGAGGGAGAAACATTATTTTGGCAAACTAAAGGAAAAATCACCTACAGCATTGTAAATTACACTGATGAGCAAAATCCAATTTTTAAGGATCTGTTTATTAATCAGTACAGAGAATTACTCCAAATTTATAAAAAAATGATTGTTTCTGAATATGAAAAAGATACGGCACTTTACGTACAAACTTTGATTAGACAAGAAGATGATTTTCGGAAATTATTAACCGTTGCTCAGCTTCAAAAATATTCTGAAAAACTCACTTTCTTTAAAAAAAATAATCCACAAGCAAATGATTCCTATTCTTCATTATTTTTTTCAGATGAATTGTTGAACGAATATAAAACCAAGTTTGATTATAAAAAATGAGTTTTAGTTTTTTATTTAAATTTTTGTTCTTTTCTAAACAAAAAAAACTCCAGTAATTAAGGAGTTTTATATTATATGTTAATAGTTTTACAACAAAATTTATTTACCGTCTTTATCCACCACAATTCGATTTGGTCTATTGGCGATTTCCCACGCAATAGTAAAAGCAAGTTGCGCTCGTTTTGCTAAAGCATCAAATTCTATTTTGTCTACTTCGTCTGTTGCTTTGTGATAATCTGCATGAACTCCATTGAAAATAAATACTGATGGAATTCCGTTTTTGGCAAAATTATAATGATCTGATCTATAATAAAAACGATTTTTATCGGCTCTATCATTGTATTTGTAATCAATTTTAGTGTGAATGAATTTTGTGTTTACTTCTTCACAAATATTATATAAATCGGTCGATAGATAATCTGATCCAATAAGATAAATATAATTGTTACTTTCTTTGTGATCTTCATCGCGTCGTCCAATCATGTCGATATTGACATCGGCAACTGTATTTTTCAAAGGAAATAGTGGATTTTCAGAATAAAATCGAGAGCCATGCAAGCCATGCTCTTCTCCTGTAACATGCAAAATCAAAATAGAACGTTTTGGACCATGTCCCTCATTTTTTGCTTTTTGAAATGCTTGAGCAATTTCTACTAATGCTACTGTGCCACTTCCATCATCATCAGCACCGTTATAAACTTCACCATTTTTTACTCCAACATGATCGTAATGAGCTGAAATTACCACAATTTCCTCTGGTTTTTCTGAGCCTTCTATAAACGCCCAAATATTTTCGGAATCGGGTAAGTTTTCATTGTATTTAGCATTCAGGTAAGCAGCAGGAACTGTTTGGTAATAACTTGTAGCACCTTTTGGAAAAGGAATTCCATTTTTTTTATATTGTTCTATTAAATATTTTCCAGCCATTTTTTGACCCTCGCTTCCAGTTTCTCGTCCTTGCATTTTGTCGGAAGCGACTATCGTTAAATGTGTTTTCAATTCTGCAGCAGTTATGGAATTAATATAACTGTTTTCGTCGAGGGTTTTAAGTTCAACCTTTTGATTTTGTTGTGTTTTACAACCAAGAAACAAAGTAATTAGAATAAGTAATGATAAAAGTTTTTTCATATAATTAGTGTATAGTGATAAATGAATACATTGCAAAGCAAACTAAAATAAAACTGATGATAAAAAAATTAATAAAAAATATTGCAATACCTTTTAAAATTGAAATCCATCTTTTTTCTTGGTAAAATCGATGATGGGAAGGAAAAAAGTAATAAAACATATAAACAATTATTATGAATGTAAATAATTGATTGAGTATCATAAAAAATATGTAATCATCTAATAAATAAAATATACATCTAAGAATTTTAAGCAATAAAGTACCTAATAATAAAAATGAAAAATAATGTAATGTAAATATACCATGATCAAAGTAATACCAACGTTTTTTATTTTGAAACAGCCACAGTATAAAAGCAAATAAAGGCATATAAACAAAAAGTGCTTTAGGAATATTATGTACAAACGATTCTATAAATTTTTCCTCAATTTCTTTACCAGTGTATTTGTCGTTAATTATTTGAATTTTTCTCTCTGCCCAAAAATGTATTGCATTCATTTTTTCTGACGGTTTACTAAATTTTTGGATAGAATCTAATTCTTTTACATTTTTATATTTTTTTGAAAATTTTATATAGTCAGCATCCTCTTTTTTATTTTTAGCTTTAATAATAAATTTTAGTAAAGAATCGGACTCTTTTTTAGTAATTAAGCCTTTTTTTTCAAATTCTATTATTTTTTCTTGTTCAGCATAAATTGTGTCTTTAACTAATTTTTCATTTTTTTTATGATTATTAATTTTTACATTATTATTTTCTTTATTGCCATCATCGGGCAAAATACTCATTAAAAAAAATGTTATAAAACTTATGAAAATATACAATCGTACCGGTGCCAAATAGGACATTCTTCTTCCCGATAAATATTCTTTTGTGAGTGAGGCTGGATTGAAAATTAAATTTTTTATTGTTCGCCAAAAAGCATTTTCATAGTGAGTCAAATCTTCAAAAAAATGAAAGAACAACTGAAAAAACGATTTTCTTGTATCAATATTTTCCTGACCACAATTTCCGCAAAAGCGGTTTTCAACGACATAGTTACAGTTTAAACAAGTTTTGTTATTTCTGATTTTACTTTTTGACATATAAAAAGCTTTACTTTTAAAAACGTAAATCTATACTATTTTTATGATTACTTTTGTTTTAATAATCATCTTTTTAAAAAAATATTTTAACAAAATTAAACTAAAATATGCCATCTAAAGCGTCTAAAGTTGCCGAATATTTATTAAAATTACCGGAAGATAGAAAAATAGCGATTTCCAAATTGAGAGATTGTATTTCAGCAAATTTACCTACAGGATTTGAAGAAGTAATGAGTTACGGAATGATAGGATACGTGGTTCCACATTCTATTTATCCAGCTGGTTATCATTGTAATCCAAAACTTCCGTTGCCATTTATCAATATTGGTTCACAAAAAAATAATATTGTTTTACATCATTTAGGAATTTATGGATTTCCTGAGTTAGCTGACTGGTTTATAAATGAATACCCAAATTTTTCGGTTTCAAAATTAGATATGGGAAAAGGATGTATCCGATTTAAGAACTTAGATACAATTCCCTATGAACTTATAGGTAAACTAGCTACAAAAGTTTCGGTTGACGACTTGATTTTGATGTTTCAAAAAAATCGTAAAAAGTAAAATGAATATAATTTTAGGATATTTTTTAGCTATTTTAGTAGGTATTTCACTGGGTTTGGTAGGTAGTGGAGGCTCTATTTTATCAGTCCCAATATTAGTTTACATTTTAAAAGTTGAACCCGTTTTAGCAACAGCTTATTCTTTATTTATTGTTGGAACTACAGCACTTGTAGGTGGCATTCAAAAAGCAATACAAAAGCTAGTTGATTTTAAAAAAGTTATTTTATTTGGAGTTCCAACAGTTATTGCGGTTTTTATTACAAGAATGTTGATAATTCCAATAATTCCAAATATTATAAAATTATCTGCCACATTTTCTGTTTCAAAATCGGTTTTAATCATGGTAATTTTTGCCAATGTGATGCTATTTGCTTCTATCAAAATGATTAGACCCATGAAACCAGTTATTATTAATGACAATTTAAAACTTAATTATCCAAAAATAATTTTTCAAGGTTTACTTATTGGGTTTGTCGCAGGTTTTGTAGGTGCTGGAGGTGGATTTTTAATTATTCCAGCATTATTATTTCTCACAAAAACTCCAATGAAAATCGCTGTTGGAACCTCATTATTTATAGTGGCATCACAATCTCTATTGGGATTTATTGGCGATTTATCAGCAAATCAAAATATCGATTGGAAATTGCTGATAACCTTTTCAGGCTTATCTATAATAGGCGTTTTTATTGGTACTCTTCTTTCTAAAAAAATTCCAAGCGAAAATCTAAAAACTGGTTTTGGTTATTTCGTTTTACTTATGGGATTGTATATTTTATCTAAAGAATTATTTTTTAATTAGCTTTATCCGAAACACCTTTTAATTATAAATTCAACTTAAAATTGTACTTTTACAATCTAAAATTTAGTTATGAAAATTGAACAAATCTATACTGGTTGTCTCGCTCAAGGCGCTTATTATATTGAAAGTGAAGGCGAAGTTGCAATTATTGATCCGCTTCGGGAAGTTCAAAGTTATATTGATAAAGCAAACAATAATAAGGCAATAATTAAATATATTTTTGAAACTCATTTCCATGCTGATTTTGTTAGTGGTCATGTTACTCTTGCAGGGAAAACTAATGCTCCAATAGTTTTTGGACCTAATGCTTCTACAAATTTTAAATCATATAATGCTTATGATGGTGAAGTTTTTCACATAGGAAAAATTACAATTACACTTTTACATACTCCAGGACATACTATGGAAAGTTCGTGCTATTTACTAAAAGATGAAAATGGAAAAGATTACGCTCTTTTTAGTGGTGATACGCTTTTTTTGGGCGATGTTGGACGTCCTGATTTAGCACAGAAAAGCGCCACGTTAACTCAGGAAGATTTGGCTGGATTTTTATTTGATAGTTTACGAAACAAAATTATGCCTCTTGCAGATGATGTAATAGTGTATCCAGCACACGGAGCAGGAAGTGCCTGTGGAAAAAATTTGAGTAAAGAAACTGTTGGAAGCATCGGAAATCAAAAAGCTACAAATTACGCCTTACGATCAGACATGACCAAAGAGGAGTTTATAGCTGAAGTTACTAACGGATTATTGCCTCCGCCAGCTTATTTTCCTATGAATGTAAAACTTAATAAAGAAGGATATGCTGCTGTTGAAATTATAATTAATGAAGCGAAAGCTTTTGATGCCAATACTTTTGAATTAGTTGCTAACGAGACCAACGCTCTAATTCTTGACGTTCGACATCATGATGAATTTTCCAAAGGACACATTCCAAATTCAATTTTTATTGGAATTGATGGTGCATTTGCACCTTGGGTTGGTTCACTAATTGCCGATGCAAAACAACCCATTTTACTTGTAACTCCTATTGGACGTGAAACCGAAACCATAACCAGATTAGCAAGAGTAGGTTATGATAATACTTTAGGATCTTTAGAAGGAGGTTTTGCTACTTGGGAAAATTCTAATAAAGAAGTTGCCACATTAAATTCAATAGAAGCAAATGAGGTAGAGGCGAAAATTAGTGAAAATGCTCTAATTTTTGATGTAAGGAAGCCAGGCGAATACAATTCTGAGCATGTCGAAAATGTCTCATCTATACCATTAGACTTTTTGAATGAACATTTGTCGGAATTTCCTAAAAATGATAATTTTTACGTGCATTGTGCTGGAGGATATCGATCGGTAATTGCATGTTCAATTTTAAAATCACGTGGATTTCATAATGTAATTGATATTAAAGGTGGTTATGACGCTATAAAATTGACAACTGTAAAACGAACTAATTTTGTTTGTCCATCAAGTTTATAAGAGTTCAATAGTAATTACTAAGAATTAAGAATTAAGAATGAAGTAACAAGAATAAGATTTATAAAATGAATAATCAACCAAAAACCAAAAACCATTAACCAAATTTATCCCAACCAGGCTTTAAATTCCTGAACTTTTTCTCTACTTACTATAATTTCATCATCGGTGTAAGTTGGTAAAATTACTTTTAATCGGGAATTGCTGTGTAGTTGAATTTCCTTAATAGCCTTCATTGGGATTATAAATTTGCGATTCACCCTGAAAAAATCATTTGGATCGAGTTCAGTTTCTAATAATTCTAATGTTTGATCTAACAAGTAATTTCGATTTTCAACAGTATGCAAATAAGTTCCTTTATTTTCGCTGTAAAAACACTCTATTTCACTTATTTCAATCATTTTGAGTTGTTGACCAATTTTAATTGTAAATCGTTTTTTATAATTTTGATCAACTCGGTTGGTAAGCATTTTTTTAATCATGTCAAAATTTAACGAAACGTTTGTTAAGGCACTATTACGATCCTTAAATTTATTTACAGCAATTTCTAAATCTTCTTCATCTATAGGTTTTAGTAAATAATCGATACTGTTTAACTTGAAAGCTCTCAAAGCATATTCATCAAAAGCCGTGGTGAAAATGATAGCGCTTTTTATATCAATCGATTCGAAAATTTCAAATGATAATCCATCGGAAAGTTGAATATCCAGAAAAATTAAATCGGGATGTGTATTTTTTTGGAACCACTCAATCGATTCTTGAACCGAATGCAACATTATGTTTACTTTCAAACCTAATTTTTCAATTTTGCGTTGTAATAGTCGCGCTGCTGGTTTTTCGTCTTCGATTATGATAATATTCATGAAGCTATTTTAATTTTGCTAACAAATTTTAAATCCAATTTAATCTATTTTTTAATGGAATCTTTTTCCATTAATTCTTTTATTTTTTGTTCTTCCCAATTGGTACCAAACAAAATATTTGGACCAAAAACTGATAATCCATGTGCTAACAAACCAATTCCCCAAAAGAACGCTGTAGAATAAGTTTCCCAACGAAAAAATACTGCATTTGTAAGTTGTTTATCATCATCAAAACGCTGTCCGAAAATGATAAAAATATTTACAATTAAGTACACTAAAAGGTGAACATAAAATCCTTTAATTCTTTTAACTCTTTTAAAAGCTTGGTAATATTGTTCTTCAGTAACGCCACTTTCACGATTAAAATTTTGAAACATTTGTTGTCTATCTGATCTTTTCATAAGTTCTGATTTTTTAATTATTTCCAGTTTGTTTTTGTAATTTTTTCTTTTTCCATCAATTCTTTAATTTTACGTTCTTCCCAATTTTTGCCCAAAAAAGGAGTGTAATTAAACACTCGCATTCCATGAAAAATAACCCCAATTCCCCAACCTAGTAAAGGCCAATAAAACCATAAATGAGAAGGATCTGACTTTAAATTCAGAATTAAGAAAAATCCATTGAATATTATATAAGAAATTAAATTGCCGTAAAATCCTTTTATTTCGGTTACTTTTTTCTTAGCAAAATAATATCGTTCATCTTGTTGTAAATTTGTTTCCATTAGTTCCAGCTTTTAGTATTATTTTTTTCTAAAAGTTCTTTAATTTTTCGTTCTTCCCAGTTGGAGCTGTATCCGTAAACTTTTAACGCATGCATTAATAATCCAAATCCCCAACCTATTGCAGAAAACCAAAACCATTGAAATTGAGGTGAATATCTAATATTTATAAAAATTAAAATCGGAATAATACAACAGTAAGAAATTAAATTGCCGTAAAATCCTTTAAGTTCATCAACTCGTTTTTTTGCTCTAAAGTAGGCTGTATTTTCGGTATAATTTATAGGTTCCATAATAGTTGTTTGTTTGGTTAAAATTGGTAATTGAACTGAAAATTGATTTTCCGATTGATTAATAATTACTTTTCGATTGGTTAAAATTTCGTAGCGACTGATAATGTTTTGTAATCCAACGCCTTTTCGGTCATTCAAAATTTCTTTTTTTTGTAAAATATTTTGCACAACTAGACTGTCATTTTGAACAAATATTTTGATATGTAAAGGTTTTTGCTCTGAAACTATATTGTGTTTTATGGCATTTTCTAACAATAACTGTAGCGATAAAGGCACAACTTTCGCCTCTTGATTATCATAATTTTCTGGTATTTCAAATGTAATACTATCTTCAAATCGCATTTTAAGCAAGTTCATATAAGTCTTTGCAAAGGCAAGTTCTTCCTGCACAGTAACTAGTTCTTTATCTTTTTGCTCTAAAACATATCGGTAAATTTTAGAGAGAGATGTTGTAAATTTCTGAGCATTAGTAGGATTTTCTTCTATTAACGAACTTAAAACATTTAAACTATTGAACAAAAAATGTGGATCAATCTGGTTTTTTAAACTTTCAAATTTTGCATTTGCAGTACCAGCGATAATTTTTTGTTGTTTAACTTTATTTTCCTGATATGATTTGTAAAAATGAAAAGCATACAGCGAAAGGGTAACAAAAAAGGTAATGATTATTGCTACAATATAATTTGATGGTTTTTCATTTTTAATAAATTCAATGAAATTAGTTCTATTGATAAGTACTTCTTCAAAAATTCGTAATAAAAAAATAACCACTAACGATATTATAAATGAGGCTAAAAAACCTACTATTAATCGTTTTTTTGAAAATCTATCTTCTATAAAAATTTTATCTAAATAGCAGAATACAGTGGCATTTGCGTAAGATAACGAACAAGTATACAATGTTGTGAAAGCAAAAGTTATTAAAAAATGATTATCAAAAGATATTTTTCCACCTAATAAAACATTTAAAGTTTGAATTACTATAAAAATAATTATGGATAGAAATAAGGTTTTTTTGATATTAAAATTCACGGTGCTCATGAGGATGTATTTTGCGATTATCTTGTAAAAAAGTAATTTTTATTTACAGTTTTTTAATGCTTGTTCGGCTCTGTCCATTCCCCAACTTGGTGAAAATGGAGTTTCAGGTTTAAAATTTTTAAATAAAGTTATCGATTTTTCAACTTGTCCGCAAAGTGCTTTTACATCAGCGCCAGTCCATTTTGCTCCTCCAATTTCAAATTCTGCTTTACAAAAAACCACTCTAGGATTTTCGGGTGCAAACATTCCTGCTTTAATGTAAATACCAGTTATTTTTGCAGGAAGCGTCATTCCGTAAGTCATGGGGTCTGATGCTAAAAGTGCTGTCGAAGCCATTGCTTGAATTACTAAAAGTTCTGGATTATTTGGTGTTTTAGCAAGTTCTGTATCTATTGCCTGATTTGCTTTTGCTAGTAATGCGCCTAATTCTGTTTTTTCTTTTGTTTGAAAAGCTGCAGTAGCATTAATTAATCCAATATAATAATTGGGCAACCAAGAGTTTTTTTCTGCGCCAGCAATTCGCTCAAAAAGTGCTGTAGCCTCATTGTTTTTTCCTTCTTTCCACAGTTGTAGTGCTTTTCCCATTCCTTGTTCGAACTGCGTTTGTGCAAATGCAAACGTTGTCACTAAAAATAATCCGATAGTTAAAATTGAATTTTTCATAATTTGGTTTTTTAAATATAATGTTGTTTTACTTTTTGTTATTTTATTATGATACAAATGTCATGTATATCATTTCGAGAAAAAATTTAAAACTACCCAATTGTTATTTTTTGATGATGAGTTGTAAAATATGTAATTTAAAACTGTAGCGATTTATAAAATTATAAATTCTTCAACTGGTTTTCTTTTTTATTATCACTTATCGTCCAAAAGAAACCTATAAAAAAGAATCGATCGGCGGTTGGTGTAATTTCTCGTCTGTTATATATTCCGTTTGCGTCGGGCGAATTGGCATATTCGTAACCAAATACATTCTGAGTTCCTAATACATTAGATATCGATAGATATAAAATTTTTTGTGAGGTTATTAAATAAGCCCACGACATACTTAAATTATTAAAATTTTTTGTTTTAGAATTCATAAATTCAGTTTCATTTGGGTTATTGTATGGTCTTCCTGTACTAAAACTATTGGTAATACTTAGTTGCGATTTCCAACTTTCAATCCAATATTTCCCAACAATGGAAAGCGTGTTTTTTGCAACAAAACTCGGTGTCACTTTTGAAGAGTAATTTTTATAATCTCTTTTAGTATCAATATATGAATAGGAAATCCAGTATTCCAAATTTTTAAACGTTTTTCCATCTCTCCAAAATACATCTAAACCTTTTGCAAAACCATTTCCGTTATTTGAATATATTGAATTATAAACTGCTGTTGAAGTATCAAATTTTACTAAATCTGAGTAATTTTTATAATAAATTTCAGATCT
>JACMPO010000058.1 GCA_014377455.1 Flavobacterium sp. | reverse complement strand
TTGTTGCTTTGGTTTTCCAGTCGGTTAAATGAACTCCAATTTCTTCCAATTTTATTTTGTTCTGGTCGCTTTGGTATTTATTAGCGTCAATAATTTCTTTTTGCTCCTTTATTTTAGGCTGAAATCTTTTTCTAAGTTTTTCAAGTTCTTCATTTGATTTAGAATTCAAGTCTGCAATGATTTTCTGTGTCACAATGATTTGATTATTGAAATCATCTTTCTCTTTTTGCAAATCCGCAACGGTCTTAACTTTTTTGTCAATCTCATTTGTGTCAATACTGATACCGAAGAAACTTAAATCACCATTAGAAATTTTCTTTGGATTTAAGCCAGACTTATATAAAACATTATCCTCGTCAATTACTTTTCCAATTGTCTTATCCCAATCGGGTACTTGCTCATTCAACCAACCATAAAGAGAATGTTTGCTATTCTCAATCTTTGCATCAATGGCTGAAATAATTGAATTAAGTTTTGTTATAATTTCGGTTTGCTTTTCAATTTTTCGTTTAGTATCCTCATTAACTCCTTTTTCTTCAATCAACCATTCCTTTTGAATGTTTTTATTTTTCTCAGTTGCGTGCTGAATTGCATTATCCCCTTTTGATATTGCTAAATTCAAGTTTGAAATATCAGCGTTGCAGCCGTTAATTTCCTTTTCATAAAATCTTTTGTTTTTTACTTCTGAACGATTGATTTTATTACTTGTAATTGTTTTATCCTTTTCCTTTACAAGTGCATTGGCTACTTCTAGTTCTTCTTTATGTTGCTTTCTTATTTCATCATAAAGCAAATCATATTGCTTGGTCAGTGCTTCTTTGAAGCTCAGAAAACCTGATTGAACATTATTGTTTTCAGTTTGCTTATTATTCTCAAACTCTTTTAACTGATTTTCTAATTGTTTGAGAAGTGCTTCATAACGTTGCTGAATTTCAAGAAACTTAGAAGTGAGAATTTCTTTTTCACTATTCAAATTTTTCTTTTCTAACTCTAATGAAATTTTCTTTGAAACTCTTTCAAGGATATTATCAATTTTCATCGCAGCATATTCATCACGCTTGGTTTTTATCTCATCAAATTTACTTTTGAATTTTCCAATTTGTTCCTGAACCTTTTCTTTCCTCTTGTCAAATAAGCTATCTAGTTCGCTTAGTTTAGTTTTTACTTTATTTAGTTTATGTTCTTCAATTTTGTACTTATCGGAAACTTTCGGTTGCTGCTCTTTTACATTATTTAATGCCCAACCTAATTGAGAAGCTAATTCTGCTTTCTTTTTCTCCAAATATTTAAGTGCAGAATAGAAGGTTGAAACATTGTCTGCTTGTTTCTCAACTTGATTTTCGCCACTGCGATTTTTGTCCGTCCATTTCTTAATATCGTTTAAGTTGGTCTCAAAATCTTTCAAATGAGTTTGCGAATAGGTTGTTAGGTCAATTTTTATTTCTTCCTCATTCAACGATTTTATAATTGTACCTTTTACAAATTCAGCACTCAAATTGGCGTTGAGAAAAACATTTGAAATCGTTCTTGGGATATTTTGATATTGCTTGCTTTCAATCAAAGCATACTTTCTAAATTCACTTGCTATACCTTTGTTGTTGCCGTAAAGAATGTTTCTGTATTCCTCGTAGCTATGAATTATTCTTGTATGGCCTATATTCTTTCCAAATGCTTCTCTCGTTTTATCCCAACTTTCAAAAGCTCTGCCTTCGTTGTCTATGAAAAAGTTTTTGTCAAATGCCGAATCAAAAAAACGAAACGCAACCCTTCCTTGTGATTTGAAAGCTAAAACACAAAAAAATTCGTTTTCAGTTTTTACTTCATAAATAAGGTAGGAATTCTGAAACGGAAAATAATATTCATCAAAAGTTTTTTTCTCTCTAGGAATTCCAAGTTTCTGTTTGTCGGCATTATAGAAGAAAAGAATTGCTCGTAGCAAAGTACTTTTCCCTACGCCTTGCGTTCCAATGAAATGAACATTCCCATCTAGATTTACTTCTGAAAACTTAATGGATTTATCTGCACTATTTATAAAAACTACTTTATTCAGGTATTTCATTTCTTACGTCTTCTGGAATATTGATTGTTAAAATAAGTTGTTCAAGATACTTGAATGAAGTTAATACTTTGTACTGATGTGTAATTTCATTTTCGAGTTCTATGAATGTGTCGTCAATTAGTTTCTTTAAAATCTTGTCAAGAATATCTTGGTGCTTTTCTTTGTCGGTATGTTTTTTTAGTCCTTCTAATTTGGCTTCTAACTCTGCATCAATCTTTATTCTTACAAGAATTTCAGAAGGAGAAAAGCGATAACCAGAACTAAAAGAGTTGTCATAGGTTTTGAAAAAATCAATAATATCAATCCATCTAAATGCTGCTTCGATCTTTGTTTCAAGGTCAACCTTATTTTCGGGTCTGCTGAAATAAAAATACTCATCTCCTTTCTCCAAAGTAAAATTGATATTTCGAAAATACTCGAATAAATTTTCAAAGTTCTGTTCGTCTTCAATTACTTTATATAAATCACTCACAGATTTAGTCGAACTATTTGAATTTATGAATTGCCCTTTACTAAGGATTTTAAATATATCAGCTGTTTGAATTGGAACTTCCATTTTGTTTTTTTCTATTTAGGATAAACCATTGCATATTCAATTTCTTGTTTCTCTTCAAATTGATTAGTTATCTCGAAGATGTCCTCATACTGTGAAATCAATTGACAATAAATTGTCACACGGTCTTCAAATGAAACTTTTTTTGAAAAGTTGTAATTCATTATGAAGTCAAAAAGATTGTAGCTGGACGCTACAAATCCATTTTTCACCTCTTCAAGATTAATCTGTATTTCTTCTTCTATTTGTGTTTCCAAATACTCACTAGAAATCTTTTCAGCAACAGGTCGTTTTAAATTTATTCCTGTTTTCAAACGCTTTGCAATTTTTATAATGCTTTTAAATGCTTCTTCATTTGCTTGTAAATATTCAAGAGAAAGTTTTAGTTTATAAGTAGGATTAGGTTCAAAGATTACAGAATCATTTACTGCTAAAATTGATTTTAAATCTGTTGTTGTTTCAAGAGTAAATTGGTCTTTCAAATATTTTATCAGTCGCAATTTTTCAATAACATTGCTTTGATATTGGATTTGGTTTAGGAAGTCAATTATTTGTCTTTCAATTTCTATTAGATTGTGAGTGCATTTACCCAACTGAATTTTAAGTTGAACTATTACTCTTCTTAGTTCTTCGTCGGTTGCAGTATTGAAAAATGTTACATCATTTTCTGTAAGTAGTTTTTCTGTTTGTGTAATGAGTTTCGTAATGTCCTTTCTCTTAACATCAAGATTTAAAAGTTTTGCTCTTTTGTTTTTATATGTAGGTTCGTTTTTAAAAGTGTTATCGATGTTCCGTTTCAAGTCAACTACATTTCTCAAAGTAATTGTTCCTAATTTTCTAAGAGTATTTTTGATTGTTCGTAAATACTCATACTTTCTTTGTTCGTTGGGTTCATTGAAATAGTAGTCAATGTTTTGTCTAACCTTTTCAAGATTGTCATTTATGTATGAAGTATTTATTTCTTCGTTGGCATCCAGAACTATTTCAAAAAATTGTAGAAACTCATCATCAATTTCAAGGTTGCTTCCGTTTTGTCTAATAACTGAACGGTTTAAGAGATATTGAATCCGATTGTCATCATTGTCAACCAAGTCAAGAGCATACTCATATTTATAAGAAGCTGATTTCCGTTTCTTAAACATTTCGGTAAGCAATTTTTGCTCCTTATTAAGAGCAGTAACAAGTTCCTTTATGTTTAAAAATGTATTCATTATTTTAAGCAATTAAACTAAGTTTAAGATTCCAAAACGGATAACTAAAACTAATATGGGTAATAAAATAAAATGCAATGTAAGTTTTATTCTTTGAACATTAAATAGTTGAGCTTTTATATTTTTCAATACTCTTTCTTCCTTGGAATTACTCCACGAATTCCGCCTCTTGGGTTTTCAACATCGCCTTTATATCTTGGAATAATGTGAATATGAGAATGCCAAATTGTTTGACCAGCATCTTCATTTATATTAATGCCAATATTAAAACCATCTGGATTGAATTTTTCTTGAATGATAGTTTTCACTTTATTTACAACAATCCAGCAAGCGGTTTGTTCCTTTAAAGTCAAATCAAAATAATTTGAAACCAACCTTTTTGAAACAATCAAAGAATGACCTTTTGAAACTGGAAATTTATCATAAAAAGAAAATACCGTTGCCGTTTCAACTATTAATTCTCTAGTTTCTTTTCCAATTAAAAACGGACTTAAATCTGTCTTTTCTTTATTTAAAGTTGTGTAATGTTCATATTCATATATTTCACAGTTTTCATTTTTATAAATGGATAAATAGGCTAATTTTATCAAAC
>JACMPO010000057.1 GCA_014377455.1 Flavobacterium sp. | reverse complement strand
TTGATTAGGCAACAATTCATACTTCTTGGCTAAAACCTCGATGGTTTCTTTTTCTTTCAATGCTTCTAATACTACTTTGAATTTAAAATCCTTCGAGAAAACTCTTCTTGTTCTTGACATAATTTTGCTAATTTAGGGTTTTTAATCCTATCTTAAATTACTGTCTGAATTTTGGGGAGCAACATAATATTCGAGAAAAAAATTCTCGAAAACAAAAAAATATTGAAATGGATTGACATTTTTTAAATAGTGTTTTTATTGGCATTGGCTTGCACTTTTTTTCTAAAAAATGAAAATAATAATCACAATCTGTTGGTAAAATATATCTCGTATTCCACATTTTTTATTGGCATTATTTTGAGTATTTTGAATTTTATTCAAATTCCTTTTTGGATTGGTTGGAATATATATTTGGTCAACGAAAAATATATTGATGTAGATAACAGTTTGAAATTTATCTACATAATTGGAACATTGTTCGGCACTTTTTTCGGAATGTTGTCTTTCGTACTATTTTTAAACTTTGTAGATGCCAATATTGATAACAGCAAATTTCCAATTTCTAATTTTATTCCGCTATTATTTCTAGGAATGGCACTTTTTCAAATGTTTAAATTTTTGAAAAAATATTATTGATATGATTTATCTTTCCATAGAGAAATGTCCTTTGTAAACTTTGCCATCTTGTCGATTGACAACAAACCAATAATCGGTTGAAGGAAGCGGAACACCATTGTAAGTTCCATCCCAACCGTCATTGTTTGCGTTTAAAACCGTAATCGCCTTTCCATATCGATCGAAAATCTCAACATTTAAATCTGGTTCTTGTTTTGAAAATTTGATCTGCCATTTGTCATTTATTCCGTCTCCATTTGGCGTAAAAAATTTAACATAATTTAGCAAAACGACGTCTTTATCAATCTCACCACATTCGTTATCATCTTTAATATAAACTTTGTATAAATCTGGTTTCAAACCCGAGAACACATTATCTGTTTGATAATTTATTCCATCTAAGGAATAAAGCCAACTTCCGTAACCTTGCCCTACAAAAACTATTATGGAATTGTCTTCAACTGTCCAATCTATTGTTTCAAATTTTTCAAAAATGGGCTTACTCGATTTGTTGACAATGATTGATTTTGGCATACTAGGACAACTTTGTTGAATTCCATAAATATTTTTTGCAGTAACCGTATAAACGCCTGGTTGATCAACTGTTATTCCAAATGTTTTTTCACCTGTAGACCACTCATAATTGTCATAATAATTATTTACATCTGCATAAATTTTCTTTGGGACGCCGTCACAAATATATATTGGGGGCGAAGGATCTAAAGTTGGAATTTTCCCTATATAAATTTTAAATGATGTTGTTGCATAACAAGACAACACAATTTTGTGATTGACTCTCGCAAAAATGGTTTGTGGATTTTGTACTGTTAAAAAATTAACAGGATTTGTAATCGGATTGGTTTGACTATCCGCATCATTTTGAGATAAATAATAGATAACCTTATAATAGTTAGGATCTTGTGCACCCAATATTGTTGACTCTTGCGTTGTAAGATCAAAAAAATCGGCTTGACTATTATCAACTTTACAAATTGGAGGTGGATTAGCCTGAAATGCCTGTGTCAATTTCGGTAGAGTTCCAACTGTATAAGTAGAAGTTTTTGTAGCTGTACAAAAATCTTCGATTAAGAAATCATATTTTCCTGGTTGAAGGTTTAAAAATGTGTTATTCGTTCCATTGTCAAGTGTATATGGTAAATCATCTTTCATATAAATAGTGAAATGATATGGCGCAACGCCTTCTGCATCAAGAATAACAGCTGACAAAGCACCTCCTCCGGGACAATCTGAGGAATATACCCCTTTAATTCTTAATCCACTTGTAAACTGAAATTCGCCTAAAGTCTCTTTACAATTTTTCATTCCACCACCCATATTTCCATCGTTGTAGGATTGAAATACTTTTATAATTCTAAAATTTCCTATTTTAGTTAAATTATATAAAGTTACATTATTAGTTAACTCAATTGAATTTAATGCGCTAGGAATTATTGTTTCGTCATATACGACACCTGTATTGGGATGATGCCAAGCTAAAGTGATAGAGTTTTGCACCTGAAGCCAATAGGTCTGTGATGAGGTCCCGTTACTTGTATCAGAAACTTTAATATCAAAAGACCCACAATTTCGGGTTACCACAATTCCTTCACCACTCTGAGCTCTTCTGTAACCTTCTACTTTTGATGAAATGGTTGCTTCATTACCACAGATATCCTTGCAGATAAAAACGTAGTCACCCTCTGGTAGATTATTTATCGATAAAATTCCTGTGGAAATATAAGCGGAAATATTGTAAGGTACAGGATGCTGAATTAGGTATGCAGGTGGTGCATTAGTGACAATTGCACTTGTCAATGCTCCATTTCCACTAGTTATTTTAATTGATCCAATTCCTGAATCGCAATTAGGCAATGTTGAGGCTACGAAAGGTTTCGTTACACTTGGTGGAATGGTTACATCAACTTCATAAATGACCCCGCATTCATCAATAAATTTAATATGATATAATCCGATAGGGAGATTAACAGCGAAAAGAACACCATTTGCGTTGATACTACTTACTAAATTATAAGGCAAAGTGTTTGAAATCAAAAAAGCTGGAGGAGCGGTTATAATAATTTGAGCGGAAACAATTTTTCTATTGTTTGGCAAAGCAATATAAATATTTCCAAACAAGGAGTTGCATCCTTTGTTTACTCCACCTTTCGAAGGAATAAGCGGAATATCTTTAATTTCGAATCTATTAGAAATTGCAGTTCTTCCACAAGCATCTACAATTTGAACGTGGTACCAACCAAAAGGGACGCGATTATTTAAATCCCCATACTCATTTGAAGCACTTGCAAATGGACCAGGATGCAGCGGATTAGAAGTCGTTGCAACAAAATCTAGTGGTGATTCTAAAAATGAAATAGTATAATTGGGTGAAAAATTGGATACCGCAACTGTCAGCAATTTTCCACATTTTGCGACCTTATCAGACAAAACTACTTTTGGGTTTGGATCAATAATATTTCCCGGGCTAAGTGCAATACGGTTACAATTATCAGTTACGCTCAAATCAAAGGTGAAAGCTTCATTATTGACAGGAAAATCCTTGCTTAAATTTAATAAATCTGATGAACCCGTAGTGAAAATTTGACTTGAAATAATGGCTGGTACATTATTTGGCAGATGAACAGTATAAATCACCGTAAGCGGATAAGCCAAATTAGTTCCAATTGATGGAGTGATTGTATTTGAAACCGTGATATTATTACAGGAGGAAGTAAATGTAGGATTTGAAGAATTTGAAATACTTAGACTTGAAGGAGTTAAAATTAAATTATAAACTTGCGGGACAATGTTACCACAAATGTCCTTTATTCTTACTAGATAAATTCCTGCAGAGAGATTTGTGAATTCATTCGTGGTTTGTGTAACTACTAATTGATTGTTTTGGTATAAAAAATATGTATCTGCATTTCCTGTTAAAACGTTTACAACTATAGATCCAGTTTGATTACATGTTGAACTATCATCTTTCAATAAACTGTAAGTCAAATCAACTATTTGATTTAAAATTGTAACAGAAGTTTCTTTTGAAAGTGTAGCATTACCTAAGGTTTGAGTAACAACAACTTTATAGTCTCCTGCTTCTAACCCGGTTGCGATAAATTGCGGTTCGCTCGTATTTGATCCCTGAATCGGAATAATAATATTAGGCAATTTGAATATTTTATAAACATTTGATGCACTTAATGTTCCGTTTTGAATTTCAGTTTTGATTTTACCGCTGTTCGAACATCCTTGATTAGTAATTGTGGTTTGAATAGAAAAATCGTTCAACTGACAAAAGCCAACAGTTGAAAAAAATAAAAACAACAAAAGTGATTTAAATTTCATTAGTTCTATTATTTATTAATTAAAGGTACAACCTTTTTGTTTAAACTACATAACATTTATCTGTAACAATATAACGTTTTATTTAATAAATGTATTACAGCGGTAAAATTAGCCTTTTTATCGGTAAAATAGCTAATTTAAAAAACAATCTTAAAAATTAAATAAAATGTTATTTATAAATGATTTGACTTTCAAATATTGCTAATTTAATCCTGCAAAAGTGTCACCCTGTTTAATATCGCCAGATTTAAAACCTTTAGTAAACCAGTAAATCCTTTGTTGCGAAGTGCCATGTGTAAACGAATCTGGAACCACCTGACCTTGCATTTTCTTCTGTATAGCATCATCACCAACTGCATTTGCTGCACTCAAAGCCTCTTGAATATCTCCCTCCTCAAGCATTTGATGTTGTACTTCGTTATAATGTGTCCAT
>JACMPO010000056.1 GCA_014377455.1 Flavobacterium sp. | reverse complement strand
TAAAGATTGGCAAAATAATTTACGTTACAGTGTGAACTTTTTTCCCTTTAGAAGTTACTACATAGCAATTTTGTTAATAATGTTTGCGCTTTTTTTGGTGTATATAAAGTTTAAAAAAACATAAGCGCCATCTGCTAACTGCAGTTTTCTCGCAAGTACGAAATTTTTTGGTCAAACATTATAAAATCTAAATCTAACGAGGTTTGGGATTATGATATTTCACCCGAATCTATTTTTTATAACGGCAGCTCGATTGAGTAATTTACCACCACATCTCCATCAAATCCAAAGCTTTCCTAATGCTTTTTACATTTTAAAAAGTAAGTAGAAGACGCTAAACAAAGAAAAAAGATATTATTCGATAAATTAAACATTAGTTAATAGCACTTTCGATAACATTTATTTTCTTCACTTCGTTTTCGGTAATAGGAAAAATGATTTTCATTAGCTGCTATGAAGTCTGTAGGCGAACGTTAGCGGTGATTTCCTGACCAACTATTTCGCTACAAACGATTGAATAAAAATATTAACATTAAATTTAGTGTAATAAATTTGGTAGATTAAATTTAGTTCATACATTTGCACACATAACGCCACCCCGTAGTCTCTGTACTGCGGACCTGCTCCTTCTGGGAGCATTTTTTTTTATAACTATGACACAACAAGCAACACCTCCGAAAAAAGTCATTTTTTATTTTGACGGATTCAATTTCTATCACGGATTTAAATCTTACATTTCAATAAACAGTGATTGGAAAAATTATTATTGGTTGGATTTCGGGAAATTTTGTTCACAATTTGTTTTTACGCACGATAACCAAGTGTTACAGAAAATCAAATATTTTACCGCTCCACCAAAAAACGTTCAGAAAAGAAGTAAACAAAATGCGCTATTTTCAGCCAATAAAATTATTAATGGAGATTTGTTTGAGGTAATTAACGGTCATTACGCAGATAAATTCATCGATTGTCATGCAACGTGTAAAGAGCAATTTGTAGTGCCAGAGGAAAAATGTACGGACGTGAATTTAGCTTTAGCTATGGTTAATGATTGCATTGAAGGAAATGTTGATGTAATAACTTTAATTACTGCAGATAGTGATCAAGTATCAACTATTAAATTTATCAAAAATAAATTCCCAAATATTAAGATCAAAGTCTATTTTCCTCCCGATAGAAAGTCGAATGAGATTAGAAGTCTTATGGGTACAGTAGTGTTTTTGGAAAATCATGAAGATAAGTTCAAAAATGCAAAAATGCCTGGGATAGTAAAAGGAGCAGTAAAAACTTATACTCGTCCAGAAGATTGGAAAAAATAATATCAAGTTAAAATCATTTTTTGATAATAAAACCATCGCTAACACTTGCTAGATCTCATGGCTAGTTTTTCGGTAAATTGTTCGTTTGCTTTTGATAACTTAAGTCGGTCGGTTATGAAAAAAAAAGCTTTCCATAAGCTGCGAAGAACTCTAGCAAGGAAACGTAAACATTTTAAAACATTAAATTTTACCTCCCCAAACTAAAATGAGTCCTAAAAGTTTTTTTAGTGTTATTTTCGTTAAAATGAACTATAAGTACAGCAATAATTTTACCCCAACATCTCCATCAACTCCAAAGCCTTTCTGATGCTTTTTACATTTTCAAAAGTCAATAAAAGACGCAATCCATTCGGCGTTTGTTTTTCTTTCATCTTGCAAATGTTGGGGTGTTTTTGAACAAACTGCAAAACCTGATGGAAATTCGGCGAAGCATAAAATGCCGATTGTTGGTCGGAAACAAAATAGCAAATCATTTTGCCTTGTTTCATGACCAGTTTTTCAACCCCAAATTTGGTGGCAATCCATTTTATTTTAATGGAATTCAATAACGAAACCGCTTGTTTTGGCAAAGCACCAAATCGGTCGATGAGTTTT
>JACMPO010000055.1 GCA_014377455.1 Flavobacterium sp. | reverse complement strand
GGTTTTGGGTTGGGGGAATTTTCTTTGGACTGGGTTGGGCTTTGGTAGGTTCTTGTCCTGGACCGATATTTATATTGCTTGGTGCTGGATTTTTGCCAATGATTTTGGTGCTGTTCGGATCACTTTTCGGAACGTTTTTATACGGGTTGATAAAAAGTAAATTGCCTCATTAAATCCGCGCAGCAACCCTCTCCGGCGGAGAGGGAGCCTAAATAGAATTGAGATAATTTTAAATAATGGTGTAATTATACAAACAAAAAAAGCAGGATTTTCTTAAAGAAAGCCCTGCTTTTTTTCGAGATAACTTGAGATTTTACACTATTTCAGCACTCAATCCAGCTTCTAATAATTGACTGCATTGTGGTTTTAATTTTTCTAAGATCCCTGTTTTTACGGTGCATTTTCCGTTATAATGTACTATCAAGGAACATTGCTCCGCCTGTTCAGGAGTGTGATTGCAAACCCGCATTAAGGTTTCGATTACGTGATCGAAAGTGTTTACATCGTCATTGTAAACAATGATTTCGTTGTTTATTCTAGTTGCTTCTTTGAGACTAACTCGTTCTCTTACCTTTTCTTTTGTACTCATTTTTAGATAATTTTTATGTTTTAAATAAAAATATAGATAGTTCTATTTAATTTTTTCAAACACACAAAATGTAAAATTTTGTATAGTTTCAAAAGGTATTATGTGATCTTCAGCAATGCATTTTAATTTTTTTGAAATCTCCTGAAAATTGATTTTTCAACTCCATTTCACGATATTGTTTAATATCCAATCCACTGCATTTTTTTGATCCGTTTTCTGAAAAAGTGCCAATTATTAGAAAATTCCTAACCCATTTTTCAGTGATTTCAACGTATATTTATATTTGTTCGGGTCTTGTCAACAAATAATATGTAGCTCAATCGTGCCAAATATCATAATTAGTTCTGGTTCAAATTCAGTTATGTCAGAAACAATCCAATTCACTTTTTCAGCATTTATACCCAATCTTTTTTTTTGCTTTTTCTAATGCTTTGAACGAAATATCAAAAACAGTCATGTTTTCATAGCCTTCTTCTAGTAAAAAAATCAACCTGTTTGCTATCACTACCACCAACATCAATAATTTTTGCTGATTTTCCTAAATGATTTCCCCGAATAAAATCAAGCGAAGTTTTTGGATTTTTCTTGTGTCCAGCTAACTTGATTGGCCTGTTTGGTTTGGTAAACTGTTTCCCAATGATTTTTTCTGTCAGTTTCCGTCTGTCAATTTTTCGAATACTAATTTACATATTTTAAGGATACCCAATTGTTTCTTTCGAACTTTTTAACATAAGTTAATCCTTTTTCGGTGCAAGAAGCATCAATGTTCGGAATGTCTTCGGTATAAAAACCGCTCAACAATAAGGTTCCCTTTAGATTCAAGCAATCTACATAACATTGCATATCGTTCAACAAAATATTTCGGTTGATATTGGCAATTATTAAATCGTATTTTTTATCTTTCAACAAGGCAGCGTCACCTTCATAAACTGAAATGTGCTTGCAATTATTGCGTTCGGCATTTTCGATGGAATTGAGATAACACCAGTTGTCAATGTCAATGGCATCAATAGGTTGAGCGCCTTTCATCTCGGCTAAAATCGCCAAAATCGCTGTTCCGCAACCCATATCTAAAGTTTTCATTCCAGTAACATTGATTTCTAATAAATGTTGAATCATCATATGTGTAGTTTCGTGATGACCTGTTCCGAAACTCATTTTGGGTTCAATCACAATGTCAAATTCGGCATTCGTTTTGGGGTGAAAAGGAGCGCGAACGTGGCAATTTCCATCGACATCGATGGATTCGAAATTCTTTTCCCATTCTTCGTTCCAATTGACTTGGTCTATTTCTTCTACTTTGTAGGATATTGTAAATTCGGGCGATTTTAGAATGAACAAATCGTCAAGGATATTCTCATTCCAAAGGTCTTTTTGAATGTAAGCGACAATGCCCAAATCACTGTCAATGAAACTTTCGAAAGGAAGTTCTCCTAGTTCGGCAATTAAAATTTCAGAACCAAGTTCTTTGGGTTCCACCGTGAAATGATAGCCTAAATATATATTTGACATAAAATTTATTTTTTGCAAAGGTAGTATTTCTCTTTTTATCGATTGGACGAAAACAAAAAAATAGGATTGAATCCTACAAACCCTATTTTTGAACTAAAAAACCAAAAAAATTAATTTTAATGAAGATCCGATTTATAGTTCTACTAATTCACCATCGTTAGTTATTTTGCAAATGATATGAAAATCGATGTCTATCCATTCGCTTACTTTTATGATTCCCATCATTTTGGTTGTAGAAGTACGTTCAAAATCCTTTATTGTCAATTTTTTGCTGCCATTTATGACATATAAATCTAAATTGCTAACAAATGTAATTGGAATGGTATAATATCTTGTTTTGCCAGTAATTGTGATGTTAATCAATGCTACTCCGTTATATGTTTTTCCGTTGTCGGTTAGGTGTTGTAAGGCTGAATAGTTGAGTTGAACCTGTAGAATAGGATAGTGTCCGATTTCAATAACTTTAAAAAGTCTTTTAAAGCCATTGTATTGTTAGAAAAAAAGTTTTTTACCACCACCGAAAGTTGGTTTTGGCTTACACATATTTTGTTTTGTTTTTGCGTCGTTACCACTGACAACTTGCTTGCAGAGAGTTGATCCTCATTTTGATATATCTTGAAGACAATATATTTGTTGATCCATTGATAGTCAATGGACTGTTTTTTTTGTATTTCTGCAGAAACTAAACTTTGAGCTTGTACAGATAGAGCAATTATGAAACTTAATGCAAGTAAAGTAATTAGCTTTTTCATAACACAAAAAATAATAACATTTTTAAATTAAAACTTGCAAGCACAAGTCTTGCCAGTTTCTAACAAAAATAATCTAGAAAGTAATTGTAACTTAAAACACTAAACCTTTGACATTACCATCATAAAAGTTGGTTGCATTTCCAGTAAGCACGTTTCCTGCAAATTGTATGTAATCTTTGTAGTTTTGACTAACATAATCTAATTTTCCCAAAATGTTTTTAGTCATAAACCAACCAATACTTGATTCAACTCTATGTACTGTAACTTCTTTCGCATCTGCATTAGCTAGTTTTCCAGATGCCGTATTGTATTTTCCTGCTAAATAGAATTGTTCTTTTTTTCCAAATCGGTAATTAAGTTCACCAGCATATTGGTTAGCAGTACGTTTATGTTCAACACCAGCTTTATCTCCTCCTGAAGCTAATTCGACAGTTCTAAAGAGTTCAAAACCTTTGTATTTTACAAATGGGTTGAACATAAGTGAAGTAGCCCAGTTTTTGAAACCAGGGTTGAATGTTCCTTCTGGTGTGGAAGTTTTCTTGTAGTTCAGAGGAACCGCAACTCCATTATTAGTATAAGCGTTATTGTTCAATACACAGGTAAAGCCAAATCCAGATCTATTAGAGGAGTACAAGTTAGAGTTTTCTAAGTTTGCACTATGGTAATAAGAACCCGTAAATCTTACTCTCAAATCTTGGCTAATTTGTTTGTCATACCCTGATTTAGCTAATATTGTTGGGCAAACTACGGTATTTGGATTTGGAGTAGCAGGAGAAGCAGTAGCATAAACAACTTCTTAAACACCTTAATTCAAATTTCCATTAGTAACACCAAACATACTTACCAGTCCGCTTCTGTTGTAGTACACTTCCATACCCAAATCAGTAGTGAATGAATGCATAATGTTGTTTCCAACAAATGCGTTTCTAATCGTACTACCATTGTCAGAAGTTCTGAAGTGAGCATCCCTAAAATTGTTCTCAATTTAACCTATTTTGATGGTAATATTTCATGATTCCAGCAAGACAGCCTTTGTTGATAAAGTCTAAGTTGTCAATTTGTAAATATCCACCTCTTGCATAGGTTTCATTGTGGTGTCTTGAAACTAAATAAATATCTAGATTTACTCTTACGCTGTCAAACAATTGGGCTATAATAGTCATGTCAGTGTAGGAAGGTTGAAATTGTTTTCAAGATTTATTAAGTTATATCCAACAATTTGTGAAGGTAAAGCAAAAGTTGAAGGTCGGTCATTAAACGAATTTATTGCTTAGTAATCTATATTGAACGCATCACCTAAATCTATACTAAGACCTTTGTATTCGACGCTGGTTTTTTTCACGTTAAATTTGTTGATGCCTCTTTGATCACGTGGTATCTGGTTTTGTATATACCCAAAAGAAGTTGGAGCATTTGCAATGCTGCAAACACTTATAGTAGCGACTAGTAAAAGAATTGTATTTTTTATTTTGATTAAAATTAGTTGTTTATAATATTTAGTTTATTGATATTATCCTTTGAAGGTCACGTCAAATTTAATCGTCACTACATCACCTGTTTTCATTATTCCCAGCATAGCTGTCGGTGGTTTCATTTTGAAATCAGTCATTTTTAGTGGAACACTTCCTTTTAGTTGGTAATCTCCTAATTTTGTAATCTTTCCAATAGTTTTAATGCTGATTTTTCTTGTTGCTCCAGCAAAAGATAGATTACCGATTAATATGATTTCAGAATCGTTATCGGATAGTTTTGATTGTGACATTTCTGTCAACTGAAAAACTATGTAAGGATTTTTTTTGAAATCGAAGGCATTATAAGTTTTGCTATCCATAATCCCGTTTCCACTTTTTAACGATTTAACATCGATTTTTATAAGTACGGTATTTATTTGTTTGGAACCGTTTAATCCTAATTCTCCATTAACAGCGGTTGCTTTCATATCCCAATCGTGTACATTTGATGTTCCGTGAACATTAATTGAAGCGTTGAACGGAACAATTGGACAACTTTGCGCTTTTAGAATACTAGGAGTCGATAATATGATACTTATTAGAAGAATTATAAAAAATCTTAAAAATTTCGGTGTAGTCATTTTGTTTCTATTTAAATATTAATTAAGATTAAATTATTAGGGTTGCTCTTTTTGTTCCTTAAATTTGGTTTAGAAAAAGGTGACTTTTTCTATTACAAAGTTATTTCTATATGTCCAGATTTAAAAGGACAATTATCATATTCTTGCAATTTATGTAAATTTTTCAACCATTTTTGATATATTTAATAAATAATTAACTAATTTGAATTACTCTTTGGATAGAAATAAACCGTTTTTTTTGAAAAACATCTTCGTTTTTTTTATTAAAGACTTTGATATAAAGAATGTTATTGCAGTATTATTTGTAGAATGAACCTTGTTTACCTCAAATTTTAATAATGAATTATTACTAGGAAAAGCTTATTTTAGCTTATTATTGATAATCAAGTTACAACGTTTTTTTAGCCAATTAGGCGATTTAGATAAATTTATATCTCAAAAGTTTACAAAATTAGATAGATAATTTTACTTTTGCATTACAACACACTCCATTATGTACAAGCAAATTATTCGTCCTATACTTTTTTTCTTTGACCCCGAAAAAGTTCATTATTTCACCTTTTCACTCATTCGAATGGTATCCAAAATTCCTGGAATACCATCTCTTTTTAGATTGATTTATGATGTTAATGATACGAGGTTAGAGACTGAAGTTTTTGGATTAAAGTTCAAAAATCCTGTTGGATTAGGAGCTGGTTTCGATAAAGATGCCTCTCTATATAAAGAGTTGTCCAATTTCGGCTTTGGCTTTATCGAAATAGGTACGCTTACGCCAAAAGGTCAAGAAGGCAATCCTAAAAAGAGAGCTTTTCGTTTAATTGAAGACAGTGCCATCATCAATCGAATGGGATTTAATAACTTAGGCGTGCAGTTAGTTATAGAAAAACTAAAGAAAAACAAAGACATTTTAATTGGTGGAAACATTGGCAAAAATAAATTGACACCAAACGAAAATGCTGTCGATGATTACCTTATTTGTTTTAATGCTTTATACGATTATGTTCATTATTTTGTGGTGAATGTGAGTTCCCCAAATACGCCAAACCTTCGTGAACTT
>JACMPO010000054.1 GCA_014377455.1 Flavobacterium sp. | reverse complement strand
TTATGTACAAAAACCCGATTTTCTGGCATCAATAAATAAGGTTCAATATCATATTGAGTTTTCATCTCATCACCTAAATCTGCAGGAGAAACGCCAAGCCAAAAATTCTTTTTTATGATTTGCAAACTATTTAAGGTTGCCGCATAACGTTGCGCAATAGAATGATCGTTATAATTTTCATGATTGATAATACGTGAAATATCTGATTTAGTAGCCTTTATTTTTAGATTTAAAGGTTTTATAAACAAACAACATAAACTGATAACTACAATAAATACTACTCCAAATCCTAAAATCTGAACCTTGTTTTTTACTGTAATTAATAGTTTAATAAAATGATAGAAAACAAGTATGTAAAAACAGAAAAGACCAGTTCTGTAAGCCAAAATATGGATTGTGGCAATTAGAAAAACTAATAAGGCTAGCCAAAGTGGTTTTGATTTTTCGTTTTGGGTTAAAACGTAAGAACATATTATTGCAATTACAATTAAATAAGCAAATTGATAATGTACAATACCGGTAATTGCAGGTGTCGCTTTTGCATTGATAATCAATAGTTTGTTAAACTCGTAATTATTAAAGAAACTGATTAACGTCCCCAAGCAAACCAAACTTGTAACTATTACAAATGTTTTTAAAATAAAATCAATTTGCTTTTTTGATGTTTGCTGCTGTGAAAAGAAAAAAGGTATTATAATAAATGATAATTGCAAAAAAAGTAATTGTTTTAAAACAGAAAGGTTTTGAGTATAAAAAAAACTTATCAGATAAAGTAAATAAGTGAAAAGATAGATTAGGTATGGAGATTTTAATAAATTTTTGAGCTTTTGTTTTTGAAAATCTATTAAGGCTATAAATCCTAAAAGTCCAGTTCCGATGCTAATCATCGCTCTAGAAAAATAAAGCCCTATAATAATGATCAGTAAAGTGGCTGAAATTATTTTAGACTTATTTTTATTAAATGATTCTTTCAATTGATAGTTTCAATTTTTTGTCCTTTAATCATTTTTTTAACTTCTAAAAACACATCTGCAACTGTTCTTGCAGAATGATGCTTTTCCATTAATTTCTTAAAATCAGATTTATAATTATCCAATTCTTTCTTTTTTTGCAATAGCGTTTTGTAAGCTTTTATTTTATAATGATTAACACTAAAAACAGAAGGCATTAAGTCTATTATAATTACTTGTAAAAGCCAAAAAAACAAATCAAACCCATTGTAATGTAAATAATGTACAAAATATCTATTCCTAAAATAGATGTTTTTTATCCAATATTTTTTTTCGTAATTTTTTGTACTTCCAGCAATTTCATGTCTGCAAATCGATTCGTGATGATAATAACACTTCCAGCCTAGTCGCCAAGCTCTTAATGATAGTTCAAAATCCTCCCCATAAAAAGGACTAAACAGTTCATTAAACCCTCCTAATTCTTTTAACTTTTTTGAATCTATTAAAGCAATTGCACCGCTTAAATATAAAGTAGGGGTTAAAAAATCTTTATTATCTATGTAAAAGAAGTTACTAGGTTTTATTTTCTTTCCCGATATTTTGGGTAGCCTTGCTGCATCTTGAATAATTGTATCGGTCATACCAATAATCCGCCCCATTACACCAAAAGTGTCTTGTTTTTCGAAGTATTTAAAAATGGAATCAAAATAATTAGGGGTTAGTACAACATCGGTGTTTAACAAGAAAATGATTTCATATTTAGAGGCTTTTATCCCAATATTGCAAGTTTTTGAGAAACCGCAATTTTCTTTTTTTTCAATAATTGTTATTTTATCATTAAAATTTTCTTTCAAAAATGCAACTGATTCATCAGTAGAAGCATCATCCACTAAAATAATTTCATATTCGCATTTTAAACTTTTGAAAATTTCTAAATTTTTCTCAAAATATTTCTCAAACAGATGCTTTCCATTATAATTAGGCAAGATGATTGAAAGTCCATCCATTAATTGATTTTTTTATAATTTTTATATTCAAATAATCGATAGCCTGTTAACTCTTCTATCCATTTCAAAAATTTTCTTCTTAAAGGCATTTTCTTTTTTAACAAAGAGGGGTCTTTATCAAACTTCCAATTTGTTTTTTCGATTCTAGATATCATCACTTTAGGATGTGTGCCTTCAAAATGTTTCAATTCGTCGGCATTTCCAAAATCAAAATCTGTTGATACCGGATGGTTTTCATCAATCCAATTATCATCATGATAATATTTATTGAAATTACGAACTTTGTTTTTTAAACCATCTGGAGGTTTTACCCAACCATAATGATATACGTAAGCATTAATTTCTTTAACACTAATTTTCCTATCATCCAACCTAAAACCTTGCGCATCACGATAGGAATGTATGCCCTTCAAATTTTTCAAAACTCGAATTTCTTTTCTATACCAACGTCTAGATTTGGCAAAAAAATCATAAGAAGC
>JACMPO010000053.1 GCA_014377455.1 Flavobacterium sp. | reverse complement strand
CTAGTGAAACATTTCCTTTAAATACGCCATTACCAGACGCATCGACAAAAAATTTACTGGATGAAATGCCACCCATTACACTGTCATCAACAACTCTCCAATTATCGATATTACTATTTATAGTAAAATCAAAAAGCACAATAGAATTCATAGTCAAAGAAAATAAAAGAATAATAAACATAGTTTTAAATTTTTACAATTTAAAGGTATTCCTTTATTTTCTAACACATTAAAACTTTAACATATTTGGATACTGAAAATAACAGTTGTTTTATGATTGCAAATTAGAATCTTTTTACTAGTGCTAAATAATCTGAATGGATTATTTAGCACTAAAAAATTAATAAAAAGACTCCTAGACTTCAAAAGGCTAGGAGTTTATGTTTATTGACAAAGAGTTATTTGTCATTATAATGGCCGAAGGCTGAAATGATAATTACCACTACTTCGTGGTCGATAATTTCATATACTAATCGGTCTTTTTTGTTGATTTGCCTAGACCAAACGTTTTCGTTTTTATATTTCAGTTTTTCAGGTTTGCCAATTCCGATTGTTGGATGGGTTTCTAGTTCAAAAAATATTTTTTCAATTTTTGAAATATCCGCTTTCTTGCCAGACTTTTTTATTTTTGACAAATCAGCAAGCGCTTCTTTGATTATTTCTATTGTATATTTGCCCATATGTTTTTTGGATCTACTTTGGAGTAGTTTTCTTCTCTGTAGGCAGGTTTCTGAAAGTTTTTATGGTGTTTCTCTAATCTTTCGATTATTTCTGGATTTGTAATTTCATTAGTTTGCTCAATTACTTCCACATCAAAAGCTTTCAAAATTTTTTTGATGATGGTAGTTTGAGAAATGTCTTTTATGTTTACAGTAAGTGTAGTCATTTTGATAAGTAAGCAATTAGAATACAAAGATATAAAATATTTCTGTTTGTTGTTGTGAGGTCGATAGTTAAAAAAAACTCCTAGACTTTTGATAGAATAGGAGTTTTTGGGTTGTTTGCGAAGTAGAGCGGATTTGAAAAGTAAAGATTTTAATCTTTGAATAAGTTTTCATTCCCGAATTCTACTCCATTCAACTCTAGTAAATGAAGAATCCCCTTTTTTAATCTATTTGTGTCTTCCTTTGATGTTGTTACAGGTATTTGTATATAATCTATAAAATCTACATTTTTTTCATTAGCCCAATTTCTCTTGATTAAGCCTTCATTACTAATAATTTTTAAAATAGAAATTCGATTACTATCAAAAGGGAGTGAAACAGAATTTATATGTTTTGGATGAAACTTATAAGTCATAAATAATTTATTACTAATTAACCATCGAATACTATTACTTTAGCGTTTGAGTCAGTATCCATTTTAGTAGAAACAATATATTTCATAGGTTGTGATTCCTGTGTAAAAGGGTCGTCTGGCATTGAATTACTATAAGCCATAAACATTGTGTTTAAAAAGTCTATTGTTTCCTTTTCTGTTTGTGCGTTACTTTTACTTATGGATAAATGAAAAAGAAGTAAAGAAAAAATTAATGCTTTGATAGTTGAATTTTTCATAGATTTAAGATTTTTTTAATTCATTTTTTTTTGCTAGGTCTACTATGAAATATTCGCCTTTTAATAAGCAAGTGAAATAATTGAAATTGTCTACATTATAACTTATATTTTTCGCGTAATTTTCAAGATCCAATTTGTTTTCTTTCATTTTTTTTAAAATAGGATTAATTATTTTTTGCAAATTTTTCGCTTCTTTTTTGGAAATTCGAAATGAAATTGAACACCATTTTTCTTTTATATTTTTTCGATATTGATATCCTAAAAAATGATAATTTGAAATTTCGTGTTCATTATATTCTGTAATGCAATAATCTTTATAGACTTCCTCTTCTTCTTTTAAATTTAAGAGGAATAAATTATTGTCAATTCCTGTTGCTTTTGAAATTTCGTCAGTAATTATTTTAAAATTTGAAAGCATATTTTTTTAATTTGTTTATGTAAGTTGTAAATTTAATTAAACATAATCAATAGCAGTAGTATTTGTAAGTATTTTTTTAAAGTACATTAATTTGGAAATATCTTATTTTATAAAAGAAAATCAAAAAACCCTCACCGTCAAACTGAATTTAGTTCAGTTTCCTGCAAGGGTTCTAAAACAATCTGATATCATAAATCGCTAATCAGCAATCTAAAATCTAATACCTGTAATACTCTGGTTTAAATGGTCCTTCAACCGCTACGCCAATATAATCAGCTTGGTCTTTTCGTAAAGTTTCCAATTCAACTCCTAATTTTTCTAAATGCAACATAGCCACTTTTTCGTCCAAATGTTTGGG
>JACMPO010000052.1 GCA_014377455.1 Flavobacterium sp. | reverse complement strand
CGGCAGCGTTTTTAAAAGATTTGATTGTAGAAGGTTAGTATTTTTTTTATATATTTGAAAACGAAAATGCGAAACAAACCTTCGCCAATCTACCCCAATTTGGGTGTATACACGAAGGTTTGTTTCGCCTATATACAAGTTATGCCTCAGTTTAGAAAACCGAAAATCAGAAAACTATGTGTAAAATAAAATATTTAGTTTTTAGTCTTTGTATTTTAATATTTTCTGCGTGTAAAAACGACAAAACTGGAAATATCGAAAAAGTCAACGACACGGAATTTACGTTGAATAGTTTTAAAAAGTTGCCGAAAGAAATAGATGGTTGCTCTTGCATATTTTCAAAAAACGAAAAAGAATATGCAGAAAACAACTTTATTTTTGCGTCAAACTTTGACAGTATTGCTTTTGTGTCTGTAAATAATAAGATTGTAAAACTGAAACTAACAAGCAGAATTTACAAACCAAATACAGTTGAAAATGAAGATTACACTTGTAAATATGAAGCAGAAGAATACAAAGTAACTATCGAAATTACAGCAGATAAAACCAAAAAAGACGCTGAAGAAAGTTGGTGGAATAAAGGTTTGATATTAATTGAAAATAAAAATGGTAAAAAAATAACACAAAATTTCATCGGTGAAAGTGGTTGCTAAATAAAAAACCGAAGGCATAACAGCTAGTAAGCAATAGTCGGGAATTAGGCTTAATGGAAAGATTGTTTTGTATTTGGAATATTGGTGATAATCCGAAAATAATTGCTTTATTTACCCCGACCATCGCCTATTAGCGGGACGTTAGGCGTCACTTTCGAGCGACAGAGAACAAAAAGAAAAATCTAAGAATAAATAAAGGTTGGAGAAATAAGCGGAAAAAACCAAAACCTTAAAATGACTTTTTATACCAAAAAAGCATAAAATAAAGTACGCAAAAAACATAATTTATGAAATCAAATTTTTTAAAAGTATCAATTTTAGCATTAGTAACAATTTTTACAATTTCTTGTTCAAAAGATGAAAGTTCAAACACAACGCAAAGTTCAACAACAACAACTTCAACAGTCACAACATTTGCTAAATTTACGGTTGCAACGCCAGCGGGAGTTGTTAAGCCAAACTATATCGTAATGATGTTTGAAACGCCATTTACCCCAAACACCCCTTTGCCAACAATTATAAAACAAGCAACTTCAGATGCAAACGGAATAGCATATTTAGACTTAAATACAACAATTACAAGTACAACTTTAAAAAAATATTATTTTGAAGCATTTACTTTAAGCGGAACAACTTATACATTGAAAACAAATTTCTCAAGATTTAATAGTGATTTAAAAAATGGAAGTAATCTAACAACAACTTTACTCGTAAACTAAAACCAAACAAAAAATTACAATTATGAACAAAAATATTATCGCATTAGCATTTTTTTCAATATCAACTTTTTCATTTTCTCAAAATACAGATTGGTCAAAAACAGATCGAAATAATGTTTTTGAGGAATGTATGAGTGCAACTTCGAAATATAAAAATATTTCAAAAGAACAACAAGAAAGTTTATCACTTTGTTTTCTTGAAGAAATTACAAAACAATATTCAAAAAAAGAATATCAAGCAAAAATAGAAGTTGAAATAAACAGAATTCAGCAAGCAACTATTTCACTTTGCGCTAAGAATATTGGTGTAAATATTGAAAATACTCAAAAATCGGAAATCATAAAAAGTAAAATTAATGAAGGTAATTTCAAACGAACAGATTTAATCGGAGAATGGCGCGATGAAAATAGCAAAATCTTTATAAATGAAGACGGAACATTTCTGATTAAATGGGATAGCGGTGGATCGAAAAACGGAAAATGGTGGATTAATGATGTGAAAGATGTCATCTTTCAGGATTATTCTCGGCTAAGAATTACTTCAATTAATGAAAAAGAGTTCAAATATGAACAAACTTCGGTAACATCAACAACTTTCTGGGGAAATCCAAAAACTACAAAAACTTTAATTTATACAGCCACAAGAGTTGAATAAATAAAAAAGCGAACGCCTAACAGCTAGGGATTCGTTGCGGCTGTAAGCCGAGCAATGAAACCCGCGTTGAACGGAACCGATTACACGTCCGTTAACACTATGGAGTTATCGAAAAGTTTTGAGAAGCAATAGCAAGAGGATTTAGAGTCCTCCTTTTTTTGGAGTGATTTCAGGATGGCTTTTCAGTGTTTTCCCTCACTTTTGAGTATAAAATCCCTTACCCATAATTTAGTTTTTACAGGGATTTGAACTTTGGCTATCGCCAAGATCCCGATGCGCCATTGTTTGGGTGGATGGGCTATGAGTTGCCTTTTCCCTTGGCAGATTTTAGGCACCTTACGCCAGACCAACTCGCCAAAGCGGCGGCGT
>JACMPO010000051.1 GCA_014377455.1 Flavobacterium sp. | reverse complement strand
AATCAACGAATTGCGCAAGTTATTTGAGCGATTTTTAATACAAAAAACTCAAGCAATCAAAAAGAAGGTTATTAGACAGTTTGACGTCCCGTGGCTTGGGGCAGTTGGGGATTTAGTTGACAAAATGTATTGATTTAAGACCAAACTTCCAAGTACAAAAGCAACTTTAAAGTTTGCCTAAAACCCCAATTGCGCCAAACCGCTGTTAACTGTTGTGTTTGTTTTTTACTAATAGGTTTGTATCAAAACGTCGGTCGGAATATTTAATCCGTTATGCAATTGACGGATCATTTCTAATGATAGTTTTCTTTTTCGGTTCAAAATTTCACTTGCTCGACTTTTAAAGCCAACAATTTTGGCTAAATCATTTTGATTATAGCCCATTTGTTCCATTCGGAATTTTATTGCCTCGATTGGATCAGGCAAACTAATCGGAAAATGTTCATTTTCATATTGGTCAATTAACATTCCCAAAAGTTCCAATTCATCGCCTTGTTCAGTTCCTCTTTTTGCGTCAAAAATTATTTCAAGTCTTTCTAATGCTTGATTATAATCGTTTTCTGTTTTTATAAGATTTATGTTCATAATCTAAATTATGTTTGCGTTAATTTTGTCATATTCTGCGTGAGTTCCAATAAATCGAATCCAAACCATTTGATATTCGTAACTTATTTTTACTATTAATCTGTAATTATTCCCTTTTATGTTAAAAACTACTCGATTTTCATTCAAAATACTTGCGCTTGGATATTCTTCTTTTATTTGGTTCGGATTTTTCCATTCGGCTTTTTCTGCTTCACGAAACCACGATTTTAATTGTTGCTCACAATCTTCGTGACTTTTCCAAAAATCTCTCAATATTTTTTTCGCAAATACTCTCAAACCTTTTTTACAAAGATATAAAATATTAACCAATTTGGTAACAATATAAATTTTATTTTCAGATTTCTGTTTTTTGCAGTTTTTTATGGAACATAACAGTTAACGTCTCGTGGCTTGGGGCAGTTGGGGATTTAGTTAGCCAAATATATCGAATAAAAAACCGACTTCCAAGTACAAAACCAACTTTGAAGTTTGCCTAAAACCCCAATTGCGCCAAACCGCTGTTGTAAGAAGCCTTAATCTGAGTCTTTATTTTATTTCAGTTTCAGGTAATGTTATTTATTATTATTCTATTAGCAATGTTCTTATAATTATGTACTATCGATATTAAAGATTTTACCAATTGCTTTTAATATCTTCCGTTTGAAAAAAATGTATCATTGAAGTAAAATTAGAATTAATTATAAATCGTTACGATACGCTATTTTTGCTTTTTCCCCGATTCCGCACGAAGCAGTTCGTGCGGTTCTTTGTATTAATTTGTTATAGCGCAACATTACTTGTAGTACTTATTCATCTTTTAAACTTTTTATATTGGTGACAATCATCAACTTTTCACGCGAAGAAATTCTGGTGGGCGCGGGGCTGCTGTAATTTTTTTTATTGTTTTATTAATTCAACGTTTGTTGGTACTCGAAAATTGAACTGAGGTACAGCATCGCCTGGCAAAATTGGTAAGTATCCAGTTGATTTTAGTTCCCATTTTAATTTTTCTATACCGCCGATATTTGAATAGGTTAAATAAACCTTTGCTCCTACCTTAGATCTCTCAGGATCATCAAAAAATAAAGCAATTTTTTCTGCACCATAATTTAAAAATGTAAATCTGATTTTTGAATTATTACCTGTGTAATTTTCTGTATTAATTATAGTAACACCATTTACGACATATTTATACTGACCTTGAATGTCATCTCTATAATGATCGGTTATTGGAACCATTAGTCCTTTAGTTAAAGTAACTGTAAATATTGCACCATTTTGATTTAAAATCCAAGTTCCAATAAATTTATCTAAAATATTATTATTGTCTTTGACATAACATCCTATTGGTGTTGAGTTTCGTTGTTGTCCTAATGTAAAAATAGGAGTTTGGCCTGCACAATTTGTAGCCAGTAAAATTACCGATAAAATTATTAGTTGTTTCATATTTATTTTAATTACAAGGTGTTGTTATTTTTTCATTATTTGCATTCACAGTAAGTTTATTCCAGCTACTTAAATCTGAATTAGCTTGATATAACCCAATCCCGAAGTTAGCTAAACCTTTTGTTACTTCAATTATTACATCATCATCAGTCAAATTCGTTTTTTCCAGAATTCCTTTATTAAAATTATCTCTTAAATTAACAGTTTGATCTGTCCAAAGATTAGACCCAGTTGTATCGAATATTGGATTATTTTCAATCATCATTGCAAATACGCCAGCACGAGTTACTACCATAAGGGTTAAATTATCTAGTGATTTACCTCTGTATTTTCGCCATTGATAGATAGCGTTGAAAGTCATTAAATCTTCAAACGTAAAGGTAGGCAACATATCTGGTCTATTAAAATGCGAATGCAAGAAAGCGGGCATTGAGCCATCTTCAGGAACTATTACGGTTATAAAAGTAGTATTTGGATTGCCATCATTTTGAGTTAGCTCGGTTTCATTCTGAGCATTATCAACTAAATTAAAACCTTTTTCGTAATTTAAAGTTAATACTTGAGGCGTTTTTAATTCGGCAATTTTATTTTTTAAATTTGGTGTTGTATTTGTTATGCTTTTAACTTTGATACAAGGAGTTCGTAAAGTTACTGGATTTTCAGTTGACAATACAGGTTCACTAAGTCCATTTTCATAATATTCAATTGGTGTTGTTTCATTTGGAAAATTTGGTGTATTATATACACCGCCGCCACCGCCGCCTTCGCCACCAGTACAATCAATTGCTACAGTTACTGTTCTTATTCTCGGTGCTGCCGCACCTGTTAATTGACATTGCGAAACACTAGTATGACCATTTGCACATGGTGTTATTATTGTATGTGTCTCAAATCCGCAATTACTTTGAGTCTGATTTCCGAAACTGTATTCTCCAAGTACTTCTGTTACTATAGGGTTCAGGATATTTTTTAATTCATCATTTGCTAAATCAATATTTTCTTGTGAAGTTAAGTTATACTTTAATAATTTGGCATAGTATTTACCATCAGTGTGTTTGCTAATTACTATGTTTTCTAATAAACCATTATCGATAACCCTTCTAATTGGAAAAGTATAACTTTCTAAGTTATGATAGCTTAAATGTGTGCCGTCGTTAAAATTAATTTCAAAATTATATGAAGTAGCGTTTTGAACATTTAAATTTTTGATATTTGGTTTGGTATCTGTTAAATTTAAATTCTTAAAAACATCAAATGCTTTCTTATTTTCTTTAAAATCAGCAAAATTTACTTTAGTTTTTTTTATGTTAGATATATAATTTGCGTTCTCTTCTTCTAATGGCTCCTTTTCACAACTTGTTAAAAGAATTGCTAAAAAGCAGCTGATTAATACTAATTTCTTTAAAATTGATTTTTTCATTTATTTTGTTTTTTATTGGTTACTATTTCACTATCTCTACACTGAATCGGTTCAGTTCTTCATTTTTCTCAAAGGTTTCTTACAACGTCCCGTGGCTTGGGGCAGTTGGGGATTTAGTTAGCCAAATGTATCGATGTAAGACTGAACTTCCAAGTACAAAACCAACTTTAAAGTTCGCCTCAAACCCCAATTGCCCCAAACCGCTGTTGTAGGCAGCCTTTATATTTTTAATCCTTTTACGAGTTTATATTCAACTGATTGCATTCCGTATTGAGCTTTTACAGTT
>JACMPO010000050.1 GCA_014377455.1 Flavobacterium sp. | reverse complement strand
GCCCGAATTGCTTGCCAAAATCAAGAGTTGGAATGCAAAATACCCAACAAAAGGTTTTGTTTTAATAAAAACGACCTATTTTAAGCTTTATACCAATCTAATAAAAACCGAATTGAAAATAGCTGCCTGAAAAATAGCTTATCTTAAAACGATTATTCTAAAGTTTTAAGAAAGAATTTTTGTGGAAAATTTCAGAAAAAAGAGGGTTTTTTCATAGCCTGACGTTTCGGCGCTTCTCGTCAGTTGCGGACTAAATAAGCCTTAACTTTCGGTTAATCTCTGACCACAAAGATAAGCCAAAACTTTAAATTAATCACTTACCCCGCAATCTCGCAAAACGCTTGTTGGCAGATCGTTATTCTTTGATTATTTTAGAATTTATTATACCTTTTTCTGTATAAAGTTTTAGAATGTAGTTTCCAGATTTTAAATCGCTTAAATTAAGTTTATTTTCGGTTACTGATTTTGAACTTAAAATCCTTCCTGAAATATCGTAAATTTCAACTTTTGATACATTCTCTATTGTTTTGAATTCCAAAATATCTTTTACAGGATTTGGATAAATAGCAATAGTCTCTTTTAAATCATTTTGGTTTATACCTAGTGTTTGAATAGTTGTAACATAATTATTAGTTACTATCGGGTTATTATAATCAAAATAAATATTTACTTGGTTACTAAATGTATCTCCAACAATTAAAGTAGGTTTTGTTTTGATTTTGAAAGATATATATCCATTATTAGTTCCTGCAGCAAAAGGAAGATTTATGTTTTCAAAAATAAATTCGACTTGGTTTGTATTGATTATTTTTGTGTAAAAAGAATTACTACTGCCTATTGGTATTAATGAAGACAAATCGAATTTTGTTGTATCAATGATATCTTTTACAACAATGTTTTGAGCATTTGCTGTACCAGTATTTTGAAAACGTACCATATAATGAACATATTTTCCTATTACACTTGTTGATACTGTTGAACCTTCTATGCAAGTCTTGTCATTCGGGTCATAAGCATTTACAACTGTTTGAGCTAAATTGGAATTATTATCAATTAAATTTTCATCAGTAGCGCCATTTATTACTGCACTTAAATTTAATATTGAACCAGAAACAACCGCAGGTGTTTCCGTTGGAGAATTAACATTTAGGGTTACGTTAATTGTTCTACTTTCAAATGGTTGTAAATTTGTAAATGTCCAATTTAATAAATTAGTACTTTGATTTGATAATGTTTGACTAGTTGAAACATAATCTAAAACAGTGTCATCAAAATTCAAATTGATACTTCCTGATTGTGATTGATTCCCTTTGTTTTTATAAACCAATTTATAAATTGCATCAAAACCTGGACGTGCTGGTATATAAGGCAAAAGTGTTATTTCTAAGTCGCTATGATTTCCATTAGGGGTAACGCAAAAATCTTGAATAAGTGGATTTGCGGTGGTTGGAAATGTAACATTAACTGATGATGGAGAAAATGTATAATATGACGGATTTTCAAATGCTGGTGTAATGCTATATTGTCCTGCAACTAAAGGAACAGAATAACTTCCGCTATTGTTTGCAAAATAACTACTTGAAATTCCTCCTGTTTGTATATTTAAGTTTATCATTGGGAAAGGAATGTCGTTTGTGTCGCATCCGTTATTATTGGAATCTAACTTGCTATTTCCTTGAATAGTATAAAATGTCCCTGCTGGATTAAATGAACAATATGTTGTGAAAATTGTATTTGCTAAACTAGAATCTAATGATTGTAATTGAGTTTTTTCTAATTGGTTATCTACACATATATTTTTGACCGATGTTCCAACAAGAATACTTGTTACGTTGTTTGCTCCATTTCTTAAGTTAATGTATTTCAATTGATCATAATACCACCCATTAGAGTAGTTTATTACACTAATGTTTGGATTTGAAGATAAATCTAAACTTACCAAGTGTAGAACATTTTCTGAAATATCCAAATTACTCAAATTACTTAAATTACTTAAATTTATTGTATACAGATTATTCATTGAAATATTTAATATGTGCAAATTTGGAAGTGGATTAAAATTAAATGTAAGCAAATCGTTATTATTCAAATTAAGTTTATAAAGATTTGGTAGGTTTGAAAATACAAATGAGTTATTTGGGATGTTATTATTATTACTAATTTCAAGATCATAAAGCATAGGTAAATTACTTAAATTAATACTTTGAATAATTGTACTATAAATTTTTACTTTATATAAAGAATTCAAATTATTGAAAAAAATTGAACTTAAATGGGAACATTGCAGAATTTGTAAATTATACAAACTAGGCAGGTTAGAAAAATTTATAGAAGCAATATTTGAATTACTATTTAAAATAAAATTATACAAACTTGGTAAGTTATTTAATGTAATATTAGCTACTGAAGTATGATTGAAATTTAAGTCATATAGATTTGGAAGATTTAAAAAATTATAAGTGTCGTTTGTTAGTCCTGAATAATTAAATTCAAAATTCATATCATGTAATAACGGCAAGTTTGATAAGGTTATTGTTGAAATACTATTAGTATTGACATCTACAGTATATAAATTTGGTAAATTTTGAAGAGTTAATGATACCAAATCATTATCCTTTACTTTTAACTCATATAAATTTGGCAGATTTGATACTGAAAAATTTGTCAATATTCCTGATTCTGATTTTATTGAATATAATTGTGGTAAATCATGAAAGTTGAAAGTTGTAACACCATTTATTTCAATTTGATACAAAAGAGGCAGATTAGTTAAAGATAAACTACAATTATCACTAATTCCCAATATTAAATTGGTTAAGTTAGGTAATGAATTAAGATTAAGATTGTAAGGTGTTATTTGTCCAGTATAAAAATTGATTGTACTTAAACTAGGAACATTTGTTATTTCTAATTGATTAATAAACTGTTGATTATAATTAATTGTAACTAACACTGGATTATTAATAATATGGATATTATTAAATGAATTATCAAATGTTAAATCTGTTAAATTTGGCATATTAGTAATTGTTATAGAATTCCCACTATAAGCACTATGAGTTGTTATTAAAGGTAAATTCGATAGTGTAAGATTGATAGTAGGATTGTTTGAATAATTAATAGTATTTAAATTTGGAAAATTATTAACTACTAAAGTCCCAATGTTGTTTCCATAACATGATAAACTTATTAATGAAGGTAAGTTATAAACTTCTAAAGAAGTTAATTTAGTTCCAATATAATTTATATTAAAATCACAGTTTAGATATTGTAAATTATTTAAATCATGAACAGATAAAGAGACTAAATTGGTGTTATTAACACCAAGATTATTTAGTGAAGGATTCCCAGCGTAGTTTAGATTTGATAAATTATAGCAATTATAAATAGAAAGTACTGTTAAGTTATTATTGGATATATCTAAAGTTGAAATACTTTGATTTGTAAGTGTATAATTTGAAATTAAATTATTTGATACGTTTAATGTATTAATTGCGGAGTTGATATAAACGGCTGTTATCTGATTATAGGAGCAATTAATATTTGTCAAATTTGTAAAAGGATAACTAGTATTATTAAAATTTAATGTTGTCAATGCATTATGAGAACAATCTAAATTTACTAAACTTGCCATAGAACCAAATGAATTACTTAATAACAAAGTGGTTAGTAGAGGATTATTTGTAACAGTTAGATTTTGTAATGATGAATTTGGATATATATTCAAAGTGTTTAATAAAGGTAAACCATTTATTGTTAGTGCGATAAAATTGTTGTTATAACAATCAATTTGTTGCAAGTTTAAATTTGAACTTAAGTCAACAGTTACTATTGAATTATTATTACAAATAAGTTTTTTAAGATTTGTAAAACTTTGTATTCCAGTTAAATTAGAAATACTTTTATACGAAACTTTAAGTCTTTGAATTACTGAAGCTTCCGTTGCTTGTATTTGTCCATCATTGTTTAAATCGGCATCACTTTCATAAGAACCGTTTAAATCAGCATCGACACATAAGGAGTTGATTAATGCATTTTTAAAATTTACATCTGGAATACTAATTTGTGCATTGCAAAATGATGTAAATGCAATTAAAATAAAGAGAATTTTTGTTTTCATTTATTGTTATTTAATATTTTATTTTTCAGTTTACGCGCAATAATGTCTGCCAACGTCAGTCTGTGAAAAAACCAACATTTATTTTCAAATATACTAAAAAAATAGTTGCATAAAAGATTTAATTTTCGTGAATTAAACATACAAGACATTCAAGGAATTTCCCACAATCAGCTACAAATTGTTAGTTTAGAAGGCAAAATATTTTGTGATAATTCCATGTTTAAGTGATGAAAAACTCAAAAAAGCCATCTTGAAATTACTGCAAAAAAAAAGAGGACTCTAAATCCTCTTGCTATTCCTTCTCAAAACTTTTCGATAACTCCATAGTGTTAACGGCATGTAATCAGTTCTCCCGATGGCAATCGGGACAAGCTGTTCAACGCGG
>JACMPO010000049.1 GCA_014377455.1 Flavobacterium sp. | reverse complement strand
TTAAAGCAACAAAAAACAGGTAAATTGGTTGCAATTCCATTACTACCCGAAGCACTCGAAATAATCGAAAGCGGTTTACCTTATAAAATTTCATTAGCACGTTACAACGAATATATTAAGGACGTTTGTTGTAAAGCTGAAATAAATGAAATGATAACAGGACGAATAAAAGAAACAAGCCGAAACGCTACAACCATTGAAACAAAACCGAAATACAAATTCATTACTTCGCACGTTTCTAGGCGTTCCTTTGCTACTAATTTTTACGGACGTATTCCAACACCCGTGTTAATGAATATAACCGCCCACGGATCGGAACGTACATTTTTATCTTACATTGGTAAAACTACTTATGATAATGCTTTTCAGATGCTGGAATATTTCAGTAAGTTAGTACCAAAAGAAAAAACACCACCACAAATGGAATTGATACGAAATATAAATTAACAATTAAATAATTTTAAAAATGAAGACAAAAAACCAATTACAAAACGAAATTGCAGAAATAAGCAAAATAATTATTATTAGAACAGATGAATTTTCTGGAAATATTGAAGAGTTTGAACCGTTTATTAATAACGCAATTGAAAGGGAATTATTTGCACTTACTCAAAACGATTACAATTGCAGAAAACCAAACAGGGAAGAGTTTGGGAATATCTATTTTAATATTGAATTATTAAAAGGAATGCTGGATTTAATGGCAAAAAAGCAAATGTTAGAGTACGAACTCGAAAAGCAAACAGCAGTTTTAAATTAACAGTGGAATAACAGTGGAATAACAACACAGGCACGGAATAAACAACACAGGCAAAATGAATAACGATAACTTTGATATTTGGATTTTAGAACATGATTTTTTAATAGATATTTATAACGAAATTGCACAAATAAAACAATATTTACCAAACTTTGAATATTTTACAAAAAGTGTTTTTGACTTTAAAACTGGCATTTATGAAAAGTTTTCAAGAAGAAATGAAATAAGTAAAGAATTAGATTTAGTTAGAATAGATATTGTACAAAAAAAGTTTATTTCAGAAATTAATGAAATAATAAAAAACTTCGATTTAGTAGAACAAACAATGTATTATAAAATTTTATTTACAAGACTTCATGATGATTATTTTGAAACTACCGATAGTATTTTGGAAGAAATAAAAATTGAAAAAAAATCAAAATATGTTCGATATAGTGAAGAAGATTATATTTCATTTAGCAACAAATCAAATTTTTTATACGGTTTAACAACTTTTTACGAATTAAAATTTAAACAACAAAAATATAATTTACCATTTACAATTGAAAAAAAAATAATAAGTCAATTGTTAGATGCTGATTCCAATTTAAGCTGGTTTATTGATATTTCAAAAGAAATAAATTTAACAAAAGCAAAATCCAACTTTTCGCAAAACACTTTAACATGGAACGGTTCACAAATTGAACTTATTGAATTAGCAAAAGCTTTAATTGAAAACGGTAATTTTATAGGCACTCAAAAAGATATTATTAATAAAATTAGTAATGCGTTTAATTTTGAAATTAAAAACCCAAGCAAAACAATTAATGATTTAAAAAATCGAAGTAATGGTAGTGAAACCTTATTTTTAGACAAATTAAAAAAAAACTTACTTGAATTTATTACAAACTAAAAAAATAAATAATACACGTTACTAACCCGTTACCAACCTTTACAGCGATTAATTTAAAAACATTTTTGCACTTATTAATTATAAATAAGTGTACAAAATGGAATCACAAATTTTCTTAAATGGCATTACGCTGGAGCAACTTGCCACCGCATTACAACCGTTGTTACTTCAACAACAACCCAAAGCAACAACCCACGAAAACGATTTACTAACAAGGGCGGAGGTTTGCAAACTACTTTCAATAAATAATACAACTTTATGGAAACACACCAGAAGCGGTAAACTTTTGAGTAGTGGCATTGGTAACCGTGTTTTTTACAGCCGAAAACAAGTTTTAGAAGCCGTTAAACCTATTAATCATTAGTATTATGAATAGTAGCAACACACAGGCAAATAAGGAACTATTCCAACAGGCAAAAGAATTTTATCTACCAAAAGAAACGATTAACCTCGCAAAAACTGGCTCGACTTCGGAGCGTTTACGATATGTTTTAAGCACTCAATTATTATCGGTTAATGATATGTGTTACTTATGCCGTCTTGACGGTTATAGCGTGACTAAATTTTTGTTTAAATACAATCATAACTTAAATATTTATACTTTCAAAAATAAACACAATTGCTATTTTTTTACAACGTGTTTAGAAATCATTAATCATTTAAAATCTTTAAATAAATGATTGAATTAACCGATTTAAGCAATGCTATTGATACAGCAATGCAAAGCGATGTAATAACTCTAAAAGATAAACTAAACGGCTTTAAAATTAATGTAACCGATGTTTTTGCACCCCCTCAAATAGCGTGGCAAATTTACAATCCAACTACAAACGATTATTGCACCCTCGGAACGCTGGGCGATTTTAGTTTGATAATTGGCAAAGCCAAAAGCCGAAAATCTTTTTTTATCAATATTGCAATTTCAACAGCAATAAGCAACGATTTAATATTGGATCGTTTCAAAGGAACTTTGCCACAGCATCAAAACCAAGTTTTATATTTTGATACGGAACAAAGCAAATATTTTGTTCAATTGGCACTCAAACGGATTTGTAAACAAGTCAATATTAGTGAACCAAACAATTTGCACGTTTACGGTTTACGAAGCCAAACACCAGGGGAACGGTTGGAGCTGATAGAGTTTGCAATTTACAACACCCCAAACATTGGTTTTGTAGTTATTGACGGAATAAAAGACCTTGTTACTTCAATAAACGACGAAGCCGAAGCCACTATGATAACATCAAAACTATTAAAGTGGACGGAACAAAAAAACATTCATATTGTAACGGTTTTGCATCAAAATAAGGGCGATAATAATGCACGGGGGCATATTGGCACGGAACTAATAAACAAAGCGGAAACGGTGCTATCAATAACCAAGGCCGAAGCAGATAATAGTATTTCAATTGTAGAACCTCAACAGTGTAGAAACAAAGAACCCGAAGCCTTTGCATTTGAAATAAACGAAGACGGTTTGCCGATTATTGCAGAAAACTTTGAAGTTAGAACAGCCACCAAAAAAAATGCGTTTGATGTAGTAAGTATTGAAAACTATAAAAAGTATCAATTATTAACCGAAGTATTTAGTAGGGGCGAAAGTTTTAGTTTCAAGTTATTAGAAACGCAAATTGGTTTAGCGTTTCAAAATCAATTTAAAAAATCAATTGGAATTAATGCAATAGGCAAACTAATTACAGATTGTAAAAATAACGGCTGGTTAATTCAAGAAAAATTAAAAGCACCATACACAATTGGAGCGTTTAAAGAAGTCGAAATTGATTTGAATTTTTAATATTGATACTTTAAGCATCAAATAAATATCAATGCGGTTACTTTACTTTAAGTGTATTACATACACACTTAAAGTGATAAAGTGATAACAGGTGCTTTAATATGGTACTTTAAAGTAGTAAAGTAATGAAACAATATAAATACAGTTTAGACAAAAGCAGTAAGAAGTTTATTTGCCCAAAGTGTAACAAACGAACCTTTGTTTTATACATTGAAACAGAAACAAAAAACTATTTGGGCGAAGACTTTGGACGGTGCGACCGTGAATCGAATTGCAGTTATCATAACACCCCAACAGGCGAAGACAAAAACACTTTTGAAATTGTAAACGTTCCAAAGCCTTTGCCAAATTTTCACAGTTTGGAATTAATAGAAAAAAGTTTTTTGAGCAACCATAAAAATAATTTTATTGATTTTCTAAAAACGATTTTCACAGCAGTTGAGGTAAAAAAAGCGGTTAACGATTATCTTATAGGAACTTCAAAACGTTGGAGCGGTGCAACCGTCTTTTGGCAAATAGATAATTTTGAGAAAGTCCACGGGGGCAAAATTTTACAATACAACCCTCAAACGTGCAAACGTGCCAAAGACCAAAACGGCAAAAGTTTAATTGATTGGGTGCATTCGATTTTGAAACGTTCCAAAACTATAAACGAATTTAATTTGCAACAATGTTTATTTGGTTTGCACCTTATCAGCGAACGAAATATAAAAACCGTTGCATTAGTCGAAAGCGAAAAAACAGCCGTTATAATGCAATTATTTAAACCTGAATTTGTTTGGCTGGCAACAGGAAGCAAACACGGTTTTAAATATGAAATGTTACTACCTATCAAACAATATAAAATTATTGCGTTTCCTGATAAAAGTGAGTACAAAGACTGGCTAAAAAAAGCCACGGAACTAAACGGATTTGGTTTTAATGTTGCAGTGAGCGACTGGCTCGAAAATAAAGACTTTGAAGCGGGAACAGATTTTGCCGATGTTTTTATAAATGAAATAAAAGAAGCTAAAAAAGTTGAGGTTACGCATTCAGAAACCGAACAAGCTATTCAATGAATAGAACAACATACGCCCGACATTTGGGAACTTATAAAAACATTTGATTTATTAGATAGTAACGGAAGTGAATTTAAGAAATTAAAATAAAATAAGTACATTTGTTAAATGAAATAAAAAATCACTAGATATCGGCAGACTTATTCATGTTAGCAAAACCGACCAAGTTTAAAATTTACACATTGAATAAGAATTGCACACGTCAAAGCGTGGGCTTTCTTATTATGTGTATGCGTTCTTGGTCGGACGTTGCTAGCAAATGAGAAATGTCCCACGCTGGTTTTTTTTATGTTTAATTAATTAATTTTAAAAAAGATGAAATAATGAAAAAAAATTTGACCCCTGAACAATTAGAAAAAAGAGCGAAAACAAATAAGAAAATATTAAAATTTGGATGTTTGCCTGTTTTAATATTGTGTACGTTTTTAATAATAATTCTTAGTATGACCGATGACACAAAAATAAGTACAACAAGTACAAAAATAAATATGGATAGCATAGTTTCTTTAGTTCAAAAAAGCAAAGACTTTGAAATTAAGGAAGTATATTATAATATAAAAGATAGTTCTTTTAATATTGCTATAACAAATAATGATAATGTTATTAAAAAACACGACTATTCAATAACTTATTTTGATAATTTATTTCATTTAGATAAAATTGAAGAAATTGAGGGCATTTATTTGTATGAATTTAAAAAGGGAAAATCTTTTAAAAATGGAGATTATAAAGAGCCTCTAATATTTGAAAGTTCTAATTATGCAAAAATTGAAACTCAATTTGATAATGAATATTATAGTGCTTATTTGAAAGGATATAAACCTTTAAACGATTATTTAAAAAAGACATTAAACGACCCAAGCAGTTTAGAATTTGAAAGCTCAAAAAAGGTTGCTTATAACAACAAAGTTTTTAAAATTGAATCGACTTTTAGAGCAAAAAATGGTTTCGGTGCATTGGTGCTTAATAATGTTACTTGTGACATTGATACAAAAGGGAATATTTCAAATGTTCAAGTAACCCAATAATAACTTTTTATTAATAAAAAAGAGCAACCTTATAAAAGTTGCTTTTTTTTATTCAAATAGCAACCCACAGGCAAGTGGAAAACCTCAACAAATATAGACTATAATTAATAACTATCAAAAATTATTATTACATTTGTTTTATCTATAATAGATTAATTTAGACAAATGGCAAAAGGAATAAAAACAGGGGGGCGAAGTAAAGGAACACCCAACCGCACCACAGCAGAAACAAAACAACTTTTGCAGTCGATTGTAAGCAAAGAACTCGATAACCTTGGGGCGATGCTGGAGCAGTTAGAACCAAACGACCGTATTAACGCAATAGCAAAACTTTTGCCTTACATTTTACCAAAACAAAATGAAATTGCAGTAGATTTAGTAGATAAACCCCGAACGTTTATACAGTGGGGCGCACACTCGATTGAATTTTAGAATTTGCAAAAAATAAACAACCCCAACAAATAATATATTATTAAAATGTTGAGGTTATTTTGCTTAAAAATTATTTAGAATCAATAAAAATTAACCCTAAAAACAAAGGTTTTTAAAAATGGTTGCACGCTGGTTGCACGAAACCTTTGTTAAAGCCTATAAACAGGCTATAAAAGTGACCACGGTGGGATTTGAACCCACACGCCCTTACGAGCACCAGCCCCTCAAGCTGGCAAGTCTACCGTTTCTCCACGTGGCCTTTAAACTAAAAAAGTCATTCACCATGGCGAACGACTTTTGTGACCCGACTGGGGC
>JACMPO010000048.1 GCA_014377455.1 Flavobacterium sp. | reverse complement strand
TCAAAATGAAATTATAGATGAGCTTTTCAATTATAAGTCTAATAATCCAATCGAAATTAAAAAAATACTTTCTAAATTATTCTTCTTTCTAGATTTTGATTTCAATAAATTTGATAATGATTTATTACTAGAAAATCATACAACATATGCAGATGAGGATTTTCATTGGTACAAAACCGATTATAATATTGTCAAACCAATAGCCGATTTTTTAAGATTAAAACCAGTGTATTTTTTTAGTAATGAATTTTTAGTTTTTCATACAATAGATAAAATCGGAATATGGTTTAATGAAGTTTTAGAAGGTAAAAACCTTCAAGATGATTATGTTTTCCCAGATTATCAAAAAGTATTAGAAATGGTTGAAACCGAAGCGAAACAAGAAACAGAAAGAATTTCGGAGTTAATGTATGACTATATTTATGATGAAAACAATTCCGAAAAAGAAATCAAATCATATCTTTTAAATTTATATGAAAGTAACAGAGTAAGGTTCAATAATATCGAGGAAAAAGATATAATGCATATGTTAAATGATGAAAGAAAATATCTTTTGATAAATTATTTTACTACAAATTCATTCTTTGGCAACAATATAAAGAAAGTAGCTGACAATCTAAAAGAGGTTATTATTGTTCACGAAGTAGCCTGGGATATTTTTGTCGCTTACAGAGAATTTTTTAAAACAAAAAGTGTATATGATATTTCCGATTATGGTATTTCCGATATAATTGTATTGCTTAATAAAATGGTATTAGATAAAAAACTTTACAATGCTGCTAGAACAGCACAAATGTCATTTTTCTCGAATTTTGAAAAATATAGTATGCCATTTGATTATCATATTAAAGAGGTTCAAATAAAAATGAGAGACGTTTTTTCAATTGCAATGAAAAATCTTCAAGATTTGTTAGATGACGCAGAGCCGACTAATAAAATTATCTTTTTACAAAGCAGAATTAAAGAAATAAAACAAAGGGAACTTCAATTTAAACAATACGAAGACGAGTTTGAGTTTGATCACAATGAGAACAAATATTCAAACTTATTCAAAGAATTCTTAATCATTGAAGCCGATTTTATTAAAGAAACAATAAATATTCCAAGGTTAGCAATTTTAGATTACCAAGCTCCAAAACAATTAGCAATTGCTGAAGAAACATTTGAAACCATTACAAAAGAAAATAATCAATTATTTATTTCAAAAATGTTGGAAGATTTGAGCATTACATTAAATGGTAAATCAATAATAAGCGAAAGAAAGAAAGGAGCAATTCGCGGTATTGTTGAAGCATTAAAAGAAAATAATATCCTACCCAATAGAAGTATCGATTTTCTTTCTAAAATTATTGGTAAAAAAATTGATTTGGTAATAAATTCAAAACTCGATTTTTCAGACACTTCCGAAAATTACAAAAAAGAAGCAAATAAGTACATTACAAAAAACTTTTCTCATTAATTTTCACCTAATATAAGGTTTTAAACCTCCGACCTTATACCGTCTTATAAATTGCTAAATATTTGCGTCATACAATTTAACAACGTAAATATTAAAGCAATGGAAGCAATTATTTTATCTAAAGAGCAGTATGATGATATGGTGATGCGTATCGAGGAAATAAAAAAAACAATCACTCAAAATTCCAAAGAACCCAAAGAGATTTTTGTTGATAATCAAGAGTTTTTAAAACTAATGAATATAAGCAAACGTACTGGGCAAACTTGGCGTGATGAAGGCATAATATCATTTTCTCAAATTGGTTCAAAAATCTATTACAAAATGGACGATGTAACCAAGATGTTAAACAAAAACT